>CAZPZE010000527.1:0-1668 GCA_964590625.1 uncultured Solibacteraceae bacterium | reverse complement strand
GGCGTCGCCCATGGCTACAAGGTTCTCGGCACCGGACCCAGCATGCTGGTTTATGCGACTGACCGCTTCTACAATCCGGCGGATGAGGGCCGTATTCCTCACAACGATCCCCTGCTCGCCTACGACTGGGAACTGCAGCACAAGTAACGCGTGATTGCCGCGCTCGATGCCACGCCGCTGACTCTCACTTCGGGAGGGCTCGCGCGCTACGTCTCAGAGCTTTCGCTCGCGCTCGCGCGCCAGTTTCCGGATGACACATACGCGTTGCTCTCCGATCAGACTTTCGATCTGCCGTTCGATGCCCCGCCGAATCTGATCGGCGGCCCTGCCCTGAAAGACCGCCGCTGGTGGCTGCGCGGCGTGCGCAAAGCGATGTCCGCCGTGGGCGCTCAGGTCTTTCACGGCACGAATTTCGAAGTCCCGTATCTCGGCGGCGTGCCGTCAATCCTCACCATCCACGATCTTTCACCGTGGCGCGATCCCGCATGGCACGCGAGCGGCGCCGACCGTGTTCGCAGCCGGACGCCGTGGCTCATTCGCCTGCGCCGCGCACGAGCGATTCTTACCGTCAGCGAGGCCGTGCGCCGGGAAATCATCGCCCATTTCGGTGTGCCGGAGGAAATGGTCCGCGCCATTCCGCTCGCGGCGTCCCGGGCGTTTTATCCCGTACCGGAAACGATGGCGCCGCCCGCTCCGTATTTTCTCTTTGTGGGCACGCTCGAACCGCGCAAAAATCTGCCCGCGCTGATAGAAGCCTGGCGCGAAACGTACGACGAAACCGGCGCCGAGCTCTGGATCGCCGGGCGTCGGCGCGGCGATTTCAGACGCATCGAGGAACTGCCCGGCATGAAGGTTCTGGGTGAGGTGCCGGATTCCGAACTCCCCGCCCTCTACTCCTCCGCCCTGGCTTTTGTTTATCCGTCCCTTTACGAAGGCTTCGGACTCCCTGTTCTCGAAGCCATGCAGTGCGGGTGCCCGGTCATTACGTCGAATGATCCGGCCATTCGCGAGGTTTCGGGCGATGCCGCCATGCACGCCGCCTCCATCGCGGAGATCGCGCAATCCATGCGCGTCCTCGCGGCAGATCCTGCACGCCGGAAAGAACTGCGCAAACGGGGTTTCGCGCGCGTCAAGCATTATTCATGGGATCTAACCGCGCGCCACACACGCGCTCTTTATCAGGAAGTAGCCGGTGGCTGAACCGAGCGTCCTGATCTTGACGCCGGAGCCGCCGTATCCGCTGCATGGCGGCGGCGCTTTCCGCATCGCGTCGCTGGTTCACTATTTCGCCCGCCGGGCAGCCGTCGACCTGATTCTTTTTTCCGAAGCCGGCCGTTCCGCGGTTCTGCCGCCCGGCCTTGTGCGGTCTCAGAAAGTGATCCCCTTGCCGGTGCATAAGAAAGACACGATGAGCCGGTATCTGCGAAACGCGCGGCGCGCCTTTCGCGGCGTTCCCCCGCTGATCGACCGTCTGGCAGGGTTCGGCGACGAACTGAACGCCATGCTGGCCGGCTCGCATTACGACGTTGGCATCGTCGAGCATTTCTGGGCCGCCCCTTATCTGCCGCAGATTACTCCCGTGTGCGAAAAAACCGTGCTCGATCTGCACAATATCGAATCGGTGCTGCACGCCCGCAGCGCCGAAACGTCATCCGGATTGATGGCCGC
>CAZPZE010000526.1:0-1683 GCA_964590625.1 uncultured Solibacteraceae bacterium | reverse complement strand
TCGCCGCTGCTGCATACGCCGCTGATGTCGCTGACGAACGCGATCGCGTCGATCTCGGTAGTCGGCGCAATTATTCTGAGCGGCGAGAAGGACGCGAGCACCCTGAGCCGCGTTCTGGGATTCATCGCGATTGTGTCCGCCACGGTCAACCTGGTGAGCGGCTACATGATTACCGACCGAATGCTGAAGATGTTCAAGAAGCGGGAGCCCTCCGGCAAATGAGCGTCTATCAGTTTCTCTATATTCTGGCGGCCGCGGGATTCATTCTCGGCCTGAAATGGATGAGCTCGCCGGCGACCTCGCGGCGCGGCGTGCTCACGGCGGAAGCGGGCATGCTGGCGGCGATCATCGGAACGCTGCTGCGCGGCGACATTGTCAATTACCAGACGATCGGTATTGCGATCGTGCTCGGCGCGATTATTGGAGCGCCGATTGCGATCTTCATGCCGATGACCGGCGTTCCGCAGCGAACCGCGATTTCGCAGGCGTGCGGTGCGCTGGCCTCGGCGCTGATCGGAACCGCGGAGTATTACAAGCTGAAGCCGCACGGGTTCACGATGGGCGCGCTGATTGTCGAGACGCTGCTCGGGTTTCTGACCGTGACGGCGAGCGTAATGGCGTGGGGCAAGCTGCAGGAAGTATTGCCGGGACGGCCGGTGACGTACAAGGGCCAGTTCTTTGTCAACATGGCGGTGCTCGGGTCGGCGATCGTGATCGGCATTATGATCGCGCTCAATCCGGAGCGTTCCGAGCTCTATCCGTATTTTGTAGCGCTGGCGCTGACGTTCGGAGTGTTTCTGATTCTGCCGATCGGCGGCGCGGATATGCCAACCGTTATTGCTCTGCTGAATTCGTATGCGGGGCTGTCGTCCTGCGCGATGGGTTTTGCGCTCGATAACAAGCTGCTGATTATTGCCGGGGCGCTCGATGGATCTTCGGGCTTCATCCTTTCGGTGATCATGTGCAAGGCGATGAACCGGTCGTTCACGAATGTGCTGTTCGGCGGTTTCGGTGCGGTGCAGGCTGCGGCGGCCGGGAAGGAAACGCGGCCGGTGCGTTCGGCGACGGCGGAAGAAGCGGCGCAGATTCTGGAAACCGCGGGCAGTGTGGTGATCGTGCCGGGTTACGGGATGGCGGTGGCGCAGGCGCAGCATAAGATTCGCGAACTGGCCGATGCGCTGACGAAGAAGGGCGTTGACGTGCGATTCGCGATCCATCCGGTGGCGGGCCGCATGCCGGGGCATATGAATGTGCTGCTGGCGGAAGCCGATGTTTCGTACGACAAGCTGATCGAGATGGAAGACATCAATCCGGAGATGGGGATGACGGATGTGGTGCTGATTGTCGGGGCGAACGATATTGTGAATCCGGCGGCAGAGACGGATCCGACAAGCCCGATCGCCGGTATGCCGATTCTTGCGGCGTACAAGGCGCGCACCGTGATGGTGATCAAGCGGAGCATGGGCGTGGGATTCGCCGGGATTGACAACGATTTGTATTACCGTCCGAATACGATCATGCTGTTCGGCGATGCCAAGGCCTTCACGACGAGCCTGGTGAAAGAACTCGCGGCGGCGTAGTGATGCGGGCGGTTGCGATCGTCGGGTTGGCTTTTGGAGCGGCGGCTCTCGCCCAGACTCCTCCGCGACCGGCATTCGAAGCCGCGGCGATTCATCTGGTCAA
>CAZPZE010000525.1:0-7650 GCA_964590625.1 uncultured Solibacteraceae bacterium | reverse complement strand
GAGTTTGTTCTGATTTCATCCGACAAGGCGGTGCGGCCGACGAACATCATGGGCGCGACGAAGCGCATCGCGGAGTTCATTATTCTGTCGCTCGCACACAGCGACACGCGGTTTGTGGCGGTGCGTTTCGGGAATGTGCTGGGGAGCAACGGCAGCGTAGTGCCGCGGTTCAAGCAGCAGATTCTGGCGGGCGGGCCGGTGACGGTGACGCATCCGGAAATGCAGCGGTTTTTCATGACCATTCCGGAGGCGAGCCAGCTCGTGCTGCAGGCTTCGGCCATGGGGCGCGGCGGCGAGGTGTTCGTGCTGGATATGGGCGATCCGGTGCGCATTGTGGATCTGGCGCGGAATCTGATTCTGCTTTCGGGGCTGCGGCCGAACGAGGATATCCGGATTGAATTCACGGGGACGCGGCCGGGGGAAAAGCTTTACGAGGAGCTGTGCCATCTGGAAGAAGGCACGGTGGCGACGCCGCACGAGAAAGTCCGCGTATTCGCCGCACATGCGATCCGGCAGCCCGACATGAAGACCTGCCTGGAGGCGCTGCGGGAGGGTTGCGAGGCGCGCGATGCGGCGAGCGTGGTGCTGGCGCTGAAGCGCGCGATTCCGGATTACACGCCGAGCCCTCACGTGATGGCGCGGGCCGAGGCGTCGCTGGGCCATGCGGCCGGGGCTCGCGATTAGTTCTTCACCCAAAGTCGCCATTCTCGGAGCGGGGCTGGCGGGACTGGCCGCGTCCGCCGCGCTTGGGAGCGCGGGGTTCGAGGTGGAACTTTTCGAGGCTCGTCCTTTTCCTGGGGGACGCGCGACTTCCTGGCCCATTCCCGGCGCTGATGAGTCCGGTGAGGTGATCGATAACTGCCAGCACCTTCTGCTGCGGTGCTGCGTCAATCTGCTCGATCTTTACCGGCGGCTCGGCGTGGCGGACCACATTCGTTTCCATCGCGAGTATCACTTCATCGAGCCGGGCGGCCGCCTCTCGACTTTGCGGCGCGGGCTGCTCCCTGCCCCGGCGCACTTCGCGGGATCGTTCTTTTCGAGCTCGTTCCTGGATCTTTCCGATAAGATCGCGATCGCACGCGCGATGCGGGCTATCCCGCGCGAGTACGGCAAGCGGGCGGACCTCGATCAGATCTCGATGTTCCACTGGCTGATCGAGAAAGAGCAGACGGAAAACGCGATTGAGCGCTACTGGCGGCAGGTGCTGATGAGCGCGGTGAACGAAGAACTGGACCGCATGGCCGCCGCGCACGGACTTCAGGTGTTCTGGCTGGGGATGCTGGCGAAGCCGGACGCGTACGAGATGGGGCTTCCGGATGTGCCGCTGCGCGAGTTGTATCGCGATGAAGCACTGGCCGCGACGGGGAACGTGCGGATCCGGCATCGCGCGCCGGTGACGGCGATCGAAACGGCGGATGCGCGGGTGGCCGCGATTCAGGCGGCGGGCGAACGGGTCGAAGCCGACTATATCGTCTCGTGCCTGCCGTTTGAGCGACTGCAGCCGCTGATGCCGGATCTGCCGATCGAATGGGGCGCGTTCACGCATTCGCCGATCACCGGAATCCATCTGTGGTTTGACCGGCCGGTGACGGAGTTGCCGCACGCGACGCTGCTGGACCGCACAATCCAGTGGATGTTCAACAAGAGCGAAGGGCGGTATCTGCAAGTGGTGGTAAGCGCGTCGCGTTCGCTGACGCCGATGCCGCGCGGGGAAATTATCGATCTGGCGCTGCGGGAGCTGGCGGAATTTTTTCCGCTGGTGAAGGGGGCGACGCTCGAGAAGGCGCACGTCGTAAAGGAAGTGCGCGCCACGTTTTCGGCCGCGCCGGGTCTGGAGGCGAAACGTCCGGGGGCGATCACGCCGTTTCGTAATTTCTTTCTCGCAGGCGACTGGACTCGATCGGGCTGGCCCGCTACCATGGAAGGCGCAGTGCGAAGCGGCTACATTGCGGCGGAAGCGGTTGCGCGGGCGGCCGGCAGATCGCGTCATTTTCTGATACCGGATATCGCATAATGAATCTATGAAGATGCTCAGGATAGTGTTGCTGACCTTGACGTGTCTCGCAATGACGCTGACGGCGTCTGACCCGGTAAGGCTCACGGTACATGTGGCGTCGGCTACGAGCGGTAAGCCGATCGACCGGGCGAGTGTGATCGTGCGGTTCAAATCTGGCATTGGAGTGAACCTGAAGAAGATCCAGACGTCCTGGGAGACCAAGACGAATCAGGAAGGCAACGTTACGCTGCCGGAGATGCCGCAGGGCAAGATCATGGTTCAGGTGATCGCGACGTATTATCAGACGTTCGGCGGCGATTTCACGACGGATCAGCCGGAGCAGACGATCAACATCAAGCTGAATCCGCCGCAGGCGCAGTATTCGGAAGACGCGAAGACGCCCGACGTACCGAAATAGCCGGGGCTGAACCCGATGCCGAATCGAGTGCCGCTCCGGACGCTCTGGCGTGCGCTGATCCGCTTCGATTCGCAGAAAATTTTTCCGCAGATTGCGATCCGGAATACCGTTGGATTCAGTCTTGCGGTGATTCTCGGGACGATTCTCGTCTCTCCTTCCACAGGCGTTGTGGCCGGTCTCGGCGCTCTCAACGTCTCTTACTCGGACGGGCTTGACCCCTACCGATTCCGCGCGCGCCGGATGCTGCTGTCGTCGCTTCTGAGCGGCGCAGCGGTGGTGACGGGCGCGCTTTCCGCTCACAGCAACACATCGGCGGTGATTGTGGCGGCAGCCTGGGCATTTGCGGCCGGGATGGTGGTTGCGCTGGGCGCCACGGCGGCCGATCTGGGGGTCGTCACGATCGTGACGGTTGTGGTCTTTGCCGCGAAGCCGCTGCCGTGGGGGGAGGCGCTGCAGGCGGGGCTGGTCGCGACGTTCGGCGGGCTGATCCAGACGCTGCTCTCGACGTTTCTGTGGCCGCTGCGGCGTTATGAGCCGGAGCGCAGGATCCTCGCACAGATTTATCAGAGGCTGGCGGACGTGGCGCAGGCGCCTCCGGCGGGCGTCAAGGCGCCGCCGATGACGAGCCAGATCTCGGACGCGCAGGATGCTCTGGCGCCGCTGGCCCGCGATCACAGCGCCGAAGCGGAGCGCAGCGTTTTCCTGCTGGTGCAGGCGGAGCGCATCCGGCTGTCCGTTCTGAACGCGGGGCGGCTGCAGCGGCGGCTTGCGCGGCATGAGGGAGGCGCGGAAGCGGCGGCGTCGCTGCAGAGGATTCTGGGGTGTGCGGCTGGCGCGATCCGGCTGATCGGCGAGCGGATTTCGGATGATGAGAGGGCGGTCGATACCGATGAGGCGATCGCGAGACTCACCGGCTGTCTGGTGGAATTCGATGCGCTTCGCACGCCTGCGGAGAGCTCTTTCTTCGCGGCGCTGATACGCGATGCGCGGCATCAGTCGGTTGCGCTTCGCAGCCAGATTCGGGCGGCGGCCGCGGCGGCGATCGCGAAGGAGGATTATCGAGGAGCGGCCGAAGCCGGGGAGCGGCATGCCGAGGCGCCGCCCGACTGGCGATTGCGGTTTCAGGGATACCGCGCGCGGTTGCTGGCGAATCTTTCGCTCGACTCCGCGGTGTTGCGGCACGCGCTGCGGCTGTCGATCTGCCTCGCGATCGGCGATATTATCGGGCGCGGCATCGTGCTGCAGCGAACGTACTGGATTCCGATGACGATCGCAATTGTGCTGAAGCCGGATTTCACGAGCACGTTCGCGCGCGGCGCGCTGCGCATCGGCGGAACGATTGTGGGGCTGGTATTCGCGACGCTGCTGTTCCATGTGATCCATACGGGCGTGACCACGGACATCGTCCTGATGGCGGCGTTTACGCTGCTGCTGCGATGGGCGGGGGCGGCGAACTATGGGATTTTCGTGTTCGCCGTCAGCGGCCTGGTGGTGCTGCTGATTGCGATGACGGGCATTGCGCCCGCGGATGTGATTGCGCCGCGCGCGCTGAATACGATGATCGGCGGGATGCTGGCGCTCGGGGCGTATGCGGTGTGGCCCACGTGGGAGAAAACGCAGACGCGCGCCGCGCTGGGCGGGATGCTGGAGGCGTATCGCGAATACACGCGCGCGGTTCTCTCCGCATGGCAGGGAGGCAGCCGCGCCGCGATCAACAACGTACGGCTGAAGGGCCGGCGTGCGCGATCGAACGCGCAGGCATCGGTGGAGCGCATGGTGGGAGAGCCCGGCACCACGGAGCGGCAGGCGGTTTCGCTCAACGCCATCCTCGTTCATTCGCACAGCTTCGTGCACGCTGTGATGGCAATGGAATCGCATCTCTATCGAACGAGCCGCGAGCCCGTGCCGGCGTGGCTGCCGGCGTTCGCGGAATCGGTGGATCGGGCGCTCGATGCGCTGATCGCGCGTGTTCGAACCGCGGCGGCCGGAGCGAAGAGGCTGAAGATCGACGTGGAGATTCCGGCGCCGGGAACCGGCGGCAATGAGATCGCGGAAACCGAAGCGGACCGCGTTCGCGTGAGCCTTCGTTCGCTGGCCGAGGAGATCTCCCGAGGCGATTGGGTATAGTCTGTACATGTCGGTTATTGCGCGCTACGCGTTTGAGGGTGAGAAGCACTATGGGTTAGTGGACGGTGAAACCATCCGCGAATTGCGAGGCGGGCTCTTTGAGGCACCGTTGCTCACAGGGCGCGAAGTCGCGCTGAGCCGGGTGAAGTTGCTGGCTCCGTGCCAGCCTCCGAAGATTCTGGCGGTAGGGCTGAACTACCGCAGTCATCTTGGCTCGCGGCCGGTTCCTCAGATTCCCGGAATCTTTTACAAGCCTGTTTCATCGATTCAGAATCCGGGCGATCCGATCGTGATTCCGGAAGAGGCGACGGACGTTCACTACGAAGGCGAACTGGTTGTGGTGATCGGGAAGAAGATCAGCAAGGCATCGAGGGAAGAAGCGGCGGCCGCGATCTTCGGCGTCACCTGCGGGAACGATGTGAGCGAGCGCAGCTGGCAGCGCGGCGATGCCAAAGACCTGCAGTGGTGGCGCGCGAAGGGATGCGATACGTTTTCACCGTTCGGCCCGTATATCGTCACCGGCACGATCTATGGCGATCTGGCGCTGCAGACGCGGCTGAACGGCGAAGTGGTGCAGGCGCAGCGCACGAGCGATCTGATCTTCGATATACCGGAAGTCGTGCGGTTCATCAGCCAGTGGGTGACGCTGGCTCCGGGCGATCTGATTTACACGGGCACGCCGGGTGAAACGAGGCGGATGAAGCCGGGCGATGTGGTGGAAGTGGAGATTGAGGGCGTCGGTACGCTGCGTAATCCGGTAGCCTGAGTTTTGCCTCGTTTCTGCGATGTCAGTCTGCCGGTCCCGCTCGACCAGGCGTTCACGTATTCGCTGCCGCTGACGCTGCAGCATCGTGTGCAGGTGGGGGCGCGGGTCATCGTTCCGTTTGGGACGCGGAAGCTCACGGGCGTCGTGCTGGCCGTTCACGATACGAAGCCGGAGATCGCGGTCAAGGATGCGCTGCGGCTGGTGGATCCGCAGCCTGTGCTGGATGACGAGCTGATCGCGCTGGGGCGCTGGATTTCCGGCTATTACTGCTCGCCGCTGGGCGAGGTGCTGCGGAGCATGCTGCCGCTGGCGTCCGAGATTCGCACCGGGAAAGTCTACTCGTTGACGGACGCCGGACGCGATGCGTCGCGTCAGCTTTCGATCGGCGCTGAGGAAGACGACGCGTTCCACAAAGTGATGGCGATGCTGGCGGTGCGGCCCATGGCGGCAGCGAGCATTGTCCGGAGAGTGCCGCTGGCGGATAAGGTACTGAAGTCGCTCGAGCGGAAAGGGTGGATCGCGGTGGAGCACACGCAGCGCGAGCGCGATCCGCTGCGGGCGCCTTCCGCGAAGCTGCGGATTTCATTGAGCGGCGCGCAAGCCGAGGGCAAGCTGCCGAAGGCGGAGCGCGAATTACTGGCTTATCTTTCGCTGCATCCGGGATCGCACAATCTCAGCGAGGTGGAGGAGCAGGTGCATAACGCCAGCACGGCGGCGCGGTCGCTCGCCCGGAAGAAGCTGGTGGAATTGGCGGAAGAGGCGATGCCGGTCAGTGCCCCGCCGCCGCGCGCGCCGCATGAGCTCAATCCCGCGCAGCGCCGCGCGTTCGATCTGATCGAGGCTGGAATCGGCAGCGGGAAATTCTGCACGTTTCTGATCCACGGCGTGACGGGGTCGGGCAAGACCGAGATCTATCTGAACGCGATCGACGCTGTACTCGCGCAGGGACGCAGCGCACTGCTGCTGGTGCCGGAGATCGCGCTTACGCCGGCGATGGCGGGGCAGTTTTATGCGCGATTCGGCGATCGCGTGGCGATTCTGCACAGCGCATTTACCGATGCCGAGCGCGCGCAGCAATGGCGGCGAATCCGCGCGGGCGGTGCGAGTGTGGTCGTGGGGACGCGCAGCGGCGTGTTCGCGCCGGTCCGCAATCTGGGGCTGATCGTGGTCGACGAAGAGCACGACGGCAGCTACAAGCAGGAAGAAAATCCGCGGTACAACGGGCGCGACGTGGCGATCGTGAGGGCCCAGAAGGCAGGTGCGTGTGTGGTGCTGGGCTCCGCGACGCCGAGCCTCGAAAGCCGATTCAATGCGAGCCAGGGGAAGTACACGCTGCTCGAACTGCCGGATCGGGTGGCGGGGCGGCCGATGCCGAAGGTCCACATGATCGACATGCGCCAGGAGTTTCTGGAGACGCGGAAGCACACTACGTTCTCGCGGGCGCTGGTGGATGCGATCCAGGGACGCCTCTCGAACAATGAGCAGGTGATTGTGCTGCTGAACCGGCGCGGATTTTCCAGTCACGTGGCGTGCCGGTCATGCGGGGCTCGCGTGGAGTGCGTGAATTGCGCCGTCACGCTGACGTATCACCGGCGCGACCGGCGCCTGCTCTGCCACTACTGCGGATATGCGGAGAAGGTGCCGTCGGTCTGCGCGAAGTGCGGAAGCGAGCACGTGCACTTCCTGGGGATCGGGAGCGAGCGCGTGGAGGATGAGCTGCACGACGCGTTTCCGACTGCCCGCATCGCGAGGCTGGATCGCGATACGGTGACCGGCAAACGGCAGTTCGAAGACATCCTGCAGAATTTCCGCGAGCGGAATTACGACATGCTGGTGGGGACGCAGATGATCGCGAAAGGGCACGACATTCCGAACGTCACGCTGGTCGGGATCGTGTCCGCGGACGTGGGGCTGGGGATGCCGGATTTCCGCGCGGCCGAGCGCACGTTTCAGCTGCTGACGCAGGTGGCGGGGCGGGCGGGCCGCGGCGAGCTGCCGGGCGAGGTGTATCTGCAGACGCTGAATCCGGATCATTACGCGGTTCAACTGGCGGCGCAGCAGGATTATCACGCGTTTTTCGAGAAGGAGCTGCAGTTCCGGCGGTTCATGAAATATCCGCCGTTCAGCGCAATGGCGAATATTCTGGTCCGGGCGCCGAAGCAGGAGGATGCGCTTCGCATGAGCACGGAACTGGGGCACCACCTGACGCCCGCGCCGGCCGAGATGAAAATCATGGGCCCGGCGGAAGCGCCGGTGCCGCGGCTGAAGGCGGAATTCCGGTATCAGCTTCTGATCAAATCGGCGAGCAGGAAAGAGCTGAATGCGCTGCTCAAGCGCGCGCAG
>CAZPZE010000524.1:0-2052 GCA_964590625.1 uncultured Solibacteraceae bacterium | reverse complement strand
TGCGACGCCGGAGCCGGTGAAGGCGATTCTCGCGCTCGCGTTTACCGCGATGCTGTGGCCTTTGTGGCGCGCCCAGGCTGCCGCGCCGCGGGAACTTTCGATGGCCGGAATTGTGGCGGGGATGGTGGGGGAAGCGGCGCTCGGGCTGGCGATCGGGATGGCGGTGGCGATTGCGCTCGAACTGTTTTCCGCGGCGGCGCAGATGGTGAGTCTGCAGGCGGGGTTCGGGTTCGCGTCGACGATTGATCCGACAAGCGGCGCGGATTCGACGGCGCTGATTACGGTCGCACAGGTGACGGCGGGACTGCTGTTCTTCGCGGTGGGCGGCGATCGCGCGCTGGTACGGGTGCTGGCGGATAGCTTGCGGCTGTGTCCGCCGCCGGCGTTTGCGATGAACAGCGGATGGGCGGATGCGATGACGCGGTTTTCCTCGACGATCTTCAGCGCAGGTCTGCGGCTGGCGGCGCCGGTACTGGCGCTGCTGCTGCTCGCGGATTTTTCACTGGCGGTGCTGGGGCGGCTGCAGGCGCAACTGCAACTGGTGACG
Source organism: uncultured Solibacteraceae bacterium (assembly GCA_964590625.1). Lineage (GTDB taxonomy): Bacteria > Acidobacteriota > Terriglobia > Bryobacterales > Bryobacteraceae > BOG-234. The sequence continues at coordinate 1,505 of CAZPZE010000524.1, read as the reverse complement.
CTGACGATGCCGGTGAAACTTCTGGCGACGATGCTGGTGCTGGCGGCGACGATGGCGTTTCATCCGGGATTTCTCACGGCGGCGCTCGAACAGGCGGTGCGGCTGATGGAAGCGATGCTGAGGAGCGTGCGCTGACATGGCAGATCGTTCACAGCAGACCGAGAAGGCGACGCCGCATCGTCTGAAGAAAGCGCGGGAGAAGGGCGATTTTCCAGCGGCGCGGGAATTTGTGGCGTCGTTTCAGTTTCTCGGGCTGGTGATTGTGGGGACGGCGTGGTTTCCGGCGTGGTTCGGCGCAGTGGAGAGCGCGATGCGCATGGGAATCCGTGCCGCGTTTTTCCGGGGCGCGGGATTGACGAGCGGCGATGTGGCGGGAGTATTTGTCGCGATGTCGCGCGAGGCGCTGCTGCCGCTGGCTGTGATGGGCATGATTCTGATGGTGCTGACGGCGGGACTGCAACTGGCTTCGAACGGGATGGGATTCAGCACGGCAAAGCTCGCGCCTGATTTCGCGCGGCTCAATCCCGCGGCGCGCCTGAAGGAAGTGGCGGCGGCGAACATCGGGCAGTTGTTTCAGGCAGTGGTGACGATGCCGCTGATGCTGTGGCTGGTGTGGTCGCTCGTGCGCGAGAAGCTGCCGGAGATTCTGCGGCTGCCGCTGGCGCCGGTTGGGCCGGGCGCGAGTGCGGCGGCGGATCTGATCCACGGCGCGATGCGGCGTTCGGCGTTCGCGATGGCGGCGTTCGGCGCGGTGATGCTGGTGCGGGAACGGCGCCGTTGGCAGGCGAGGCTGCGCATGAGCAAACAGGAGATTCGCGACGAGGCGAAAGAGATCGACGGGAATCCGCAAATCAAGGCGCGGGTGCGGCGGCTGCAGAGAGACATGCGGCGTCGCAACATGATGCGGGAAGTGGCGAAGGCGACGGCGGTGATTGTGAATCCGACGCACTATGCAGTGGCGCTTCGCTATGAGCAGGGGACGATGGCGGCGCCGACGGTAGTGGCGAAGGGACGGAATTATCTGGCGGCGCGGATCCGCATGCGAGCGATCGGGGCGGAGGTGCCGATTATCGAGAATCCGCCGCTGGCGCAGGCGCTGTATAAGTCCGTCGACGTGGGACAGGATATTCCGCCGTATCTGTATCGCGCGGGGGCGGAGATTCTGGCGTACGTGTTCCGCGTGATGGGCAGAGGGGTGCGGGCATGACGGCGACGGCTGCGGGAACCGTGAAGGGGGCGCGGTCATGGATGCCGGCGGGAGTGTCGGCCGATCTGCTGGTGCCGGCGGCGGTGCTGGGGATTGTGGTGGCGCTGATCATGCCGATGCCGAGCTATCTGCTCGATCTGCTGATCGTGGGCGACATCATGATGTCGATTGTCGTGATGATGGTGGCGATGTACATCACGCGGCCGGTGGATTTTAATGTATTTCCGACGACGCTGCTGCTGCTGACGCTGTTCCGGCTGGCGCTGAATGTCTCGAGCTCACGGCTGATTCTGCTGAA
>CAZPZE010000523.1:0-2160 GCA_964590625.1 uncultured Solibacteraceae bacterium | reverse complement strand
GCCGCGATCTTCGCCATCACGCGCGCAATCGCCTCGTCGATCAATTCGTTCTTCACATGGGTCAGCGCATCGATCTCGCGCAACTGATCGGTGGTCAGCGTCTTCGGCACGAAATCCGGCGGCGCCTCGTAACAAGTCACGCGCTCGCCAGTCCACCATTCCTTCCAGTGCCGTGGCTTGCCATCGAGGATTTCCTCGATCTTCGCGCGGCTGCCGGGATAACCGGCGGGCACAGGCAGATCGCGCCAGTGGTGGCGATGAATCTCGCTCTCCGGCGGGTCCCAGGGATGATGCGGGTCGGGAAAGCTCATCCACACGAACCAGTCGTCATCCGCCGAGAGCGTATCCAGCCAGGCAAGCGTGCGCTCCGCCACCCAATCGGTGTGATAGAGATCGCGCGGCACCTTGTTGTGCTTCACCTGGATCGCGCCGGTATCGCCTTCCCCGAACGAATTCTGCGCCATCGTCGCCGGATTGAGCACAGGATAAAAGAAATCCAGCACCTCCGAATGTTTCTCCATCAGAAAGCGCGGATAATGCAACAGCCCACGCGCGCCGTGCGCCGCCAATTCCATATGATCGAACCCGCGATGCGGTCCGAATTCCTTCAGTATCGCCATACGGTTTTCGTAAGCGGAAATATCGAGGAACGGCTCGAAATGCGCTTTGCCGATCAGCGCCGTTTTGTAATTCTTCTTCTCTTTCAAATACCGGGCAACAGAAGGCGCATCCACCGGCAACGGCACCCCGTTCATCCAGACGCCATGCGTGGTGACATATTGTCCGGTGATCATGGTCGACCGCGCCGGCATGCACACAACGTTCTGCGCATGACACCGCGTATAATTGATCCCGTCCCTCGCCAGCTTGTCGATAGCAGGCGTCCGAGCGATCTTCTGCCCATTCACGCCAATAGCGTCGAACCGCATTTGATCGGTAGTGATAAAAAGAATTTTCCGGCCCATGCGCTTTCCCTTCAAACCAAACTTGTCATCCCCGGCCGAGCGAAGCGATAGCTTCGCGAGGGGAAGGGGACCCAGGTGGCAAATACTGATCGGTGTCTACTAGCTGGGTCCCCTTCCCCTCGCTGTCGCTCGGCCGGGGATGACAAAGTGAGTATCTGCGCTCGGTAGCTAACGACCAACGCTTCTTTTCAAAACCACCCCACAATCTCATCCATATCCGGCCGTGGCCGCTCTTCCAGCTTCACATCCGACGTGCCGATGTAGACAAAGCCCGCAATCCGCTCTCCCGGCTTCAACCCTAGCCCTTCCTTCACATTGGCATCGTAAGCGCACCATTCCGTCAGCCAGTTCGCGACATACCCAAGCGCGTGCGCCGCAAGCAGCATGTTCTGGCAAACAGCACCCGATGAAAGCATCTGCTCCCATTCCGGTATCTTGATGTTCTCCGTCACGCGGCTGACCACGCCCACCACCACCGGCGCGCGGAGGAATCTTTCGCGTTCGGCCTCCTGATGCTTTTCCTTTTCGCCCGCCGCCTTGGCGGCATCGGCCAAGATCTCGCCCATGCGCTTGCGGCCCTTGCCCTCGAACACGATGAATCGCCAGGGGAACAGCTTGCCGTGATCGGGCACGCGAGCGGCTGCCTGCAGGATCAGCGCCAGCTCCTTCTTGTCCGGCCCCGGCTCTTTCATCGCCTTGGCCGTGCCCGAGCGCCGGGAAAGCAGCAAATCCAAGGTAGTAGGCGAGGGCCGGTTCAGAGCATGGCCCTCATGCGATGACGTACTCACTGGAAAATACCTTTCGGGGTTGGCGAGACGGGGGATGGCTTCCTATCTAGTGGAGAATACTAGGGACGGAAGGGCCCCATGGCATTACCCGATGACGAAATCGAACTGAACCGCGTCCGTTACGAGGTTCACCAGTTCAAGAACCACCTTCTCACCTATGTCGCCGTGATCGGCGTGATGTTCCTCGCCAACATTGTCGGCGGCTGGTGGTGGGGCGGCAACTTCTTCTTTTTCTGGGTGGCCCTGATCTGGGGCATCGTGCTGGTCGTGCAGGCCTCGCGGCTGTTCGGCGGACATATCGGACGCGAATGGGAAGACCGCATGGTCGATCACATCATGGCCCGCCGGCGCGGCACCTACAGCCCCTATCGCAGCCAGTACCGTCCGGAGCCCGGCCCCATCGTGAC
>CAZPZE010000522.1:0-4723 GCA_964590625.1 uncultured Solibacteraceae bacterium | reverse complement strand
TAAGGGCGATCAGGACGCGACGCATATTTCCGGACATTCGGAGGACGGATACTATCGCGTCGACCGCAAGGGCAATCTCGTGCTCTCACGCGAGGGTTTTCCGGATAAACTTTAAGTATGCAGTCGGCGATTGAAATCGGCTCTACGCACGTTGACGGCAACGCGCTGGCTGACGTGTGCCGACGCTATGGTGTCAGGGCGCTCTCTGTTTTTGGGTCAGCGGCGCGGGGCGAAATGCGTCCGGAGAGCGACGTCGATTTTATGGTCGAATTTGAGCCGGGGATGCGCATCGGGCTGATCGGATTCGAATCGCTGGCCCGTGAACTGGAATCGCTTGCTGGCCGAAGAGTCGACCTTGTCACAAAGCGGGGGCTCAAGCCGTGGGTTCGCCCGCAGGCCATGAAGGATGCCCGCCTCGTCTATGCGGCATGAAGCCTCGTATCTGAAGGACATCCTTTCCGCGTGCCGCAAGATTGAATCAATCGTCGTAGCCACTTCCGAGGAAGCATTCCTGCAGGATGAGGTTTTTGACGGCGGCGGTATTGCATCATCTAACGGTGATCGGTGAGGCGATCAATCGCTTACCGTCAGATTTGAGGAACCGGCATCCTGAGGTGCCGTGGCTGCTGATTATTGGGATCCGCCACAGAATCGTACATGCTTATTTCGATCTCGATTGGCAGATTCTTTGGGATGCCGCGATCACAGATGTGCCGGAACTTCAGGGGCAGATTCGCTCAATCCTTCGGAGCGAGTTTCCTGAAGGCCGCGAACCAATGGTTTAAGCGCGGGCGGGGCGGCCGCGTCCCATTGCCATCGGTGGGGGTGGCGGTTCGGGCTCGGGTTCGACTTTGCGGGGACGCGCGTTCAGGCGCGTGATGACGGCGGATTCGAACGCTTTGGCGAATTTGGGCGTACCGGGTTTCAGACCTGCGGCGGCGGCCACCTGTTCCTCGGTAACCTCCTGCGCGGCGGGCAGATACTTCTGGAAATAGGCGCGGATGCGATCCTGCACCACGCGAATATCCGAGCGGTATGCAACCAGCAGAACATCGGCGATGGGAGCGTCCTTCAGGACTTCCCAGACCTGTGACGGCTTGTGGATCTTCGCGGATTTCAGCGCGGATTCGAGCTTCTTCGCGCCCGCGTCGAGCTTCTGCAGCGTCTTCAGATCAGCCGGAGGGAGGGCGAGCGCTTTGAGTGCGGCGGCGCGGTCCTTCGGCGAGAGCTTCTCGAAAAGAACGCACAGAAAAGCCAGCCAGCCTTCTTCGTTGCCGGCCGGAAAAATCGAATGCGCCTGTTTTTCGAATCGGGTGAGCCCAGTGAGGTTCAGGTTTTCGGCTTTCAGACCGGGGCTCAGGAGCGTCAGGAGCCCGAGCTTATCCAGATCCTCAATCGCCGCGACCGCCGACTCGTGCGCGGCCAGCGCCTGCAGGTCTGCCTGCAGGGCGGCGGGATTGGGATGGAGATAATCGCCGAGGATCGCATTTTCGAGCTGTGACTGCGTGCGCGGCGCGATTTCGAAACCCATCACGTGTCTGAAGCGCACGAGGCGGAACACGCGCGAAGGATCGTCGTAGAACGCCATCGAGTTCGTGGCGCGGAGTTCGCGATTCAGCAGATCCGCCTGGCCGTTGGTGGGATCGACCAGCAGGCCTTTGGCTCCGCGATTGAGAAACAGCGCGATGGCGTTGATGGTGAAATCGCGGCGCGCGAGATCTTCGTGAATGGTGGCGGCGGCGATCTGGGGCTTGCCGCCCGGCTTCGTGTACTTCTCAGTGCGGGCATTGCTGACAGACGCGCGGAGTCCGCCGGGCAACACGAGTTCCACCCAGCGCTTCAGACTGTCCTCTTCGGTGACGTGTCCTTTGGTTGCGGCGGCCAGCGCTTTGCCCAGCTTGAGGGCGTCGCGCTCGACGGTGAAATCGAGGTCGCGAATCGGAGCGCCGCGCAGCATGTCGCGCATGGCGCCGCCGGTCAGCCAGACGGTGATGCGGGCCTCCGTCGCGATTCGCTGCATCTCGGCCACGGTGCGGTTCTGGGCGGCGTCCAGATGGCTTTCCAGAGCGAACATGTAATCGCTCATAGCGTGTTCCGTGGCTCCTTTTTGTCACTCATGTTCAGGCCCTGGGATGATGCTGGTCCAGCGTGTCACGCAGGCGCGAGCGCACCACGTGGGTATAGATTTCGGTTGTCGAAAGGTCGGCGTGACCCAGCATTTCCTGAAGACTGCGGAGGTCCGCGCCCCCTTCGAGAAGGTGCGTTGCGAAAGTATGCCGCAGAACGTGGGGCGAGAGATGGTGGAAGATGCCGGCCTTCCGGCCGTTCAGCTTGATTGCCGCCCAGAACGCCTGGCGTGTCATGCCGGTGCCGCGCGAGGTGACGAAGAGGAACGGCGTGGCCTTGCCTTTCAGCAGGGCGGGGCGGCCCTGTTCGAGATAACGGTTCACGATGGCGAGCGCGGTCGCGTTGACGGGCACGATGCGCTGCTTATTCCCTTTGCCGGTGACGCGGAGGAGTCCAAGGCCGCCGTCGAGACTCGAAAGGTGGAGGTTGATCAGCTCGCTCACCCGGATTCCGGTCGCGTAAAGGAGCTCGAACATGGCGCGGTCGCGGAGTCCGTTTGGCTTCGTTTTGTCGGGAGCGGCGATCAGCTTCTCGATCTGTTCCCGGTTCAGGAACTTGGGGATCGTGGACCACTGCTTCGGCGATGTCAGGTGTTCGGTGGGGTCTTCCCGCAGCTTGTCTTCGGTGACCATGAAGCTGAAAAAGCTGCGGAGACTGCTCATATGGCGGGCAATGGAACGGCTGGTTAAGTCTTTTTTATACAGTTCGTTAACGTATCGGTTCAAAAGTTCCGTCTGAGGTAAAGCGCCGCCCGTAATAGGTTCGATGAAAGATCGCAGCGCCTCCAGATCCCGCCCGTAAGCTTCGAGCGAGTTCCTGGAGAGCCCCCGCTCCACCCGGCACCAGGTCAGAAAATCCCTGATTCCGCTGGAGATCGGCGACGAAGCCGCTTTCCCGTTACGATCCATTCACGAATGAACCCTTTCGTGCAATGATACAATATTCCCGAAAATGTTTAAATCAATTCTGATGCGGGCATAATCCGCGCCGGATGAGATTTCTGCCGGTGGGGAGGCGATGGTGGCCGGTTCGACAGCCAAGAAAGTAGTAGTCCGGCGCTTCGATCGGGAAACCTTGACCGGCTTCGTCAATCCTTTCAGCTATTTACAGCCACAGAATATCGAAATCCTGCGTCCGGACGGCTCGTTGAGCCTGTTGCCGTACCGCGAAGTCCGGTCCGTCTCGTTCGTGAAGGATTTTGAGGCGGCGGAAGAAGCGCCGCGCGTTTTCCTGAACCGGCCGAAGCAGGAAGGGCTGTGGGTCCGGATGGTGTTCCTCGATGGCGAAGTGATGGACGGCATCCTGCCGAACAACCTGCTGAGCTGGGAAGCCGCGGGGCTGACGGTTACGCCGCCGGAGCCGGATTCCAACAGCCAGAAAGTTTTCGTGCCGCGGGAGGCGCTGAAGAGCGTGCAGGTGCTGGGAGTGGTGGGGAGCCCCCTGCGCGCCAAACGCAAAAAAGCGCCGACCGCGGATCAGCCGATGCTTTTCTGATTTACCGCAAACGGCGGCTCGTCAGATGGCAAGCTCGTTGTTGTACATCATGTCCTTGAGGTTGAACTTCGCCTTGGCGGAAAGCCCGGTCAGCTTGATCACGAAGTCGACTTCCTTATCGGCGGCCGTGATCGGAAGAGCGTCCTTCGGGAAGCCGAACAGAATGGTCGAGTTGTTGTTCATGGACATGACCGTGTCGGGGTTGACGGGGTCTTTGCCCTTCACACCCATGGTGACGCCCGCCTTCAGCGGAGCAGTCTGATCGGCCGGCGCCGCGGGGGGAGCCGGCGGAGCTTCGCCCTCGGCGTTCGGTCCTCTGCCGCGTCCACGTCCGCCCATCAGAATGCGGTTGAGAGTGGGACCCGGAATGCCGGTTACCGCGATGACGTAGTGATTATCGAGTTTCGCGGGGAGCGTGATGGGATGCGCGTCCTGAATCGGCTTTGCGTTCTCCCACACGATGGAAAGCGGGACCGCTGCCGCGCCGCCACCACCACCGCCTTCGCCACCGCCGCGTCCACCGCCACCGCCTCGTCCGCCACCGCCACCGCCACCGCCACCGCCGCGTCCACCACCACCGCTGCTCTCGGCGCTACCGGGGCTCCCGGTACTGAATCCGCCACCGCCACCGCGTCCGCCGCCACCGCCCGACGCTTCGGCATCGACCTTTTTCGCCCACGGCGATTTGGTGCGGATCTCGTCCTTCTCCTTATCGGTCCATTCGCTCGGCTTCTTGCTGATCCAGAAATCGGCCGCGAATGAGTGCTGCTGTGCCAGCAGTCCAAGGGCGGCGCCGGAGGCGAACTGAATGAGCTCGCGTCGACTGCGTCCCCCTTCAACCATTGTTTTTGCCATTCCTCAATTACACTCCAGCAGAGGGGCGGGGTGCAAAGATAAAGCTTAACGATTTGTCAACGAAAAAGACATCAGTGGCGCTGGTGAGCGCTGCCTTCGCCCTTTTTACGCTCGCGTGCTCCGGCCCGGAGTCCACGCCTTCGCCTTTTCGCGACAAGCGGCTGCCGTTGGAGCGCCGGGTCGCCGATCTGATGTTCCAGATGCATTCTGACGACAAGCTCGCGCTGGTGCGGGGCGCGGAGGCGGG
>CAZPZE010000521.1:0-2224 GCA_964590625.1 uncultured Solibacteraceae bacterium | reverse complement strand
CAGATCAGAATGGCGTTGCTTCCGTCGCTGTTCAGGTGGCCATAGGTCTCATAGGCGATATCGACAGGGCTCAGCGACGCGCCGCAATCGAGCGCAATGCTGTCAAAACTGGCTATCTTCGTCTCAACGACCATCTCGGGGCAACCTCATGGTAGCAGGGGTGCGGGAATAAGCTGGAATTTGAGTATTCGTCTCGTCCTGTCGTTTGCCGCGGCGCTTGCGCTGGCGGCTGGACCGGTGTGGCGCGAAGCCACGCCCGGCTACCACTACCAGTTTCCCCGGGATCACTTCGAGCATCAAGACTTCCGCACCGAGTGGTGGTATTACACCGGTAATGTGGTGGACGGGCACGGTAAACGGTTCGGTTTCGAACTGGTTTTCTTCCGCCAGGGCGAGTTCCCGGAGAACCCGAACCCCTCTGTCTGGGCCGTTAAAGATCTTTATCTGGCCCACGCCGCCCTCACCGATATTGACGGCAGGCACTTCTGGTATGAGGAGCGGCCGAATCGCGCGGGGCCGGGGATTGCGGGGGCTTCATTCGAGCAGCGCCGGGTCTGGAACGGCAACTGGCAGGTGCAGTGGAACGGCGAGAATCAGACGCTCTCTGCGATCGCCGACGACTTCCGTTTCCATCTCGATCTGAAGCCGCTGAAGCCGCCGGTGATCAACGGGGAAAACGGGCTCAGCGTGAAGGCCGAGGGACCGGGACGCGCTTCGTACTACGTTTCGTTTCCGCGTCTCGCGGTGACAGGGAACATTCGAACCGGCAGCGATGAGCATACGGTCACCGGACAAGCCTGGATGGATCATGAATGGTTCACCGAACAGCTCTCTCCTGACGAGCAGGGATGGGACTGGTTCAGTGTGCAGTTCGATAACAACACGGAGCTGATGCTGTTCGATCTGCGGCGCAAGGATGGAACGATCGATGCGCATTCGTCGGGGACGTTTGTCGATCCAGCCGGCAAAGCGCATCATCTGAAGAACAGCGATTTCACGCTGACGCCGCTGCGGAAATTCGGGAAGTATCCAGTGGAGTGGCGAATCGAAATCCCATCCCTGAAGGTGAACGTCATCTGCCGCGCCGCGCTCGATAACCAGGAACTCCGCAGCAAGTCCGGCGGCCCGAATTACTGGGAAGGCGCGGTGACCTACGACGGTACGCAGCATGGCGTGGGCTATCTGGAGATGACCGGCTACGAAGGGGCCGTGCACTTCTGAATTAGAATGAATTCATGGCCACGCACGTCGTATCAGTCACGGAATTCAAGGCAAAATGCCTTGCTCTTCTGGAGGAAGTGTCGGCTAAAGGCGACACGATCACTGTGACGAAGCGCGGCAAGCCGCTGGTGACGGTCGGACCTGCCGCGCCGAAGCCGCAGCAGAACAGGAAGCGGAAGCCCTACAAGTCCCTGATGGGTATGTGGAAGGGCAAGATCAAGATCACGGATGCGGACATCCGGGCTGCCCGGAAGGCCATGTGGGATCCGAAGAGGCTGAAGGAGAAGGTCAATCTCTGAAGCCCGTCTGCTGCTCGATACGCACGCATTCGTCCGAATGATGCTGGAGCCGTACCGGCTTTCAAAGGAACAAGCGCGGCTGCTCAGCCGCGCCGCACCATCGCGGGAGCGTCTTGCTGTAAGTGCCGTGACTCTCGTCGAAATCGCGACGGTGTTCGGCAGAGGCAGCAAGCGCTCACCCGTTCCAGCCGAGGTGCTGCTCGATTCCCTTGAATCGACCGAGGAGTTAGACATCTTGCCCATCAATCTGGAAATCGCCCGCGAGGTCGCCGCGATGGGCGATTCGCTCAAGGATCCGAGCGACCGCGTCATCGTAGCCACAGCGCGTATCCATCGGCTTCGGCTCGTCACTTCCGACGAGCGCATCATCGACTCCGGTCTCGTGTCCGTCGTCGAGTAGCGGGCGTGCCACAATAAGTATCCATCCCGATGCGCGCCGACTGGTTTCCGCTCTGGCTCAGTCTCGAAGTTGCTGGCGTTGCTACGGTCATTTCCCTCGCGCTTGGATTGTGGCTTGCCTGGCTGCTGGCGAACCGGGATTTCCCGGGACGGAACATCCTCGATGCGGCTGCCATGCTGCCGCTGGCGCTGCCGCCCACCGTGCTCGGCTATTACCTGCTCGTTGTCATCGGCCGGTCCAGCTGGATCGGCCGCGTGTGGGAAGCGCTTACCGGATCACCGCTCGTCTTCACCTGGAAAGCCGC
>CAZPZE010000520.1:0-3928 GCA_964590625.1 uncultured Solibacteraceae bacterium | reverse complement strand
ATTCCGGCTGGATGACGACGCCAGGCGCGCCGACATCATTGCGTATCTGAAACAGCTCTCCGGCAGTCAGGCGCTACCTGCACCTGCACCGTAACTACTGAACCGTGAATGTAGTCACGCCGAGCCCGCCCATCATCGATCCATGGTCGGTATCAATTCGAATCTGGCGAGTCCCGGCAACGGCGCTCGACAGGATCTGAACGGTAGCTGTTACCTGAGTGCCTGCGGAATTGGCGCTGACGTTCGTTACTTTGATATTCGGGTCTTCACCGTATGTCGGATTGCCGCCTCCCATCGTCCCCCCCGCCATTACGCCCGCCAGTCTGAATTCCACATCAGTGACGCTTTGAAGATTCGATCCGTTGATCGTCAGGGTAAAGGAGGCGCCGCGAGCGGCGCTCGTGGGAGATATCGAAGTGATCGTCGCGAGTGACCAGCGGGCGTTCGTAGTCCCGCTCGTTGCGCTGATGCGAGCCGTTATGGAATAGGACGTGGCATCCACCAAATCGAGTGTTCCGGTGCCCTGACAAAGCACCAGAATCTGATTCGCCGCGGGGTTCACATCAATCGATCGCGGGCCTGGATCCACCGGGAAGCTCCTCAGAACCGCGCCCGCGTTCATGTCGATGACAGTGACGGTTGCCAGCATCTGATTCGTGACGTACGCAAATCCTCCGTTCGCCGCAACGCCGCCCGAACCCATTCCACCCACCAATGGCACGGTGATGCTCGTCAGGCTCTGGTTGGCGAGGTTGAGAATGAAGGCGCGATTCCACATCGGATCGGTGATCAGGGCCTTGCCGGCTGCCGCGGATATCGCCACTTCGTGCGGCCGCGATCCAGCCGGAAGACTGATGTTGGTGACAGCCCACGTCGTCAGATCCAGCAAAGAGATCGACCCGGCCTGCATGTTTGTCACGACCGCCGTGTTTCCGGAAACCGCGATTCCGCTCACGCCGAAACCGACAGGAACCGTCTTCGTCACCTGAAGGGAAGTGGCATCGATCACGACCACTGTTCCGCTGGCGCTGTTTGTCACCAGCAGATTCGTTCCCGAGAACGCAAGATGGCTGACATAGAAGCCGGTGTCGATGGTGGCCGCTATCGCGTTTTTCCCGAGGTCGATCATTGCGATCGCACTGTTTTCCGTCAGCCCGACCGCAGCCAGGGTTCCGGTGCTGTTGATCGCAATGGAATGCACCCGCGAACCGGAAGGCAAAACGATGGTGGCGACGGTCGTCTGACTCGTGAGCGAAATGACCCGGACGAGATCCGCAGCCTCGTCACTCACCAACGCAGTGTTGTTCGCGGGATTAAAAGCGAGAGCAATCATTTCCGCCTCACGCGGCTTGTTCTCGCCGACGCTCATGCCGGAAGTCCAGCCCGGCATGCCCTGCATCATCGACGTTGTTGGAAGGATGCTGAGGAACGTTACGTTGCTGGTCTGACCATTCGATGTGACCGTGACTGGCACGCGTCCGGCGCCGGCCATGCTGCCACTCAGGAGAATATTGATTTGCTCCAGACCAGGATAGCCGGGGACATTGCCAAACCATGTCACGGTGGCAGGGACACCACCGATCGTGACGACTGGCTCGACGCCGAGATCAAGACCCGTCATGAAGATCGATATCGGGGTTGCCTGGCCGCCGGTCGTTACGCTGAACGGGCCGGCTTGCCACGTCCATGAATGCAGCATCGCCCCTTCGCCCATACCCATTCCGTTCAGCGAGAATACGCCGGGGCCTGGACCGATCGACACCGAGGCGTTTACGTGCTGCCCGCCGTTGTTGACGATGACCGGCGAAGTCCCCGGCGGGACCGAAGCCGGAATGACGAAGTTGATCTGACCGGACAAAACGAATTGAATCTCCGCCGCGATTCCGTTGACTGTGACGGAACAGCCGCCCAGCGCGACAGGATAAGCCGCATTCGTGCCGGGAGTGCCGATGGCTGTTTGACCGCAGAGATTCTGTCCGAACATGGCGGCGAACGAACCTGGGGCCAGCGGAGTTCCTGGCAGGAAGGATGCCGCATTGACGACAGCCGTCTGGGCTGGCGCCTCAGTCGCCGTCAGGGCTAACAGAGCGCCGCACATCACAAAGAATCTCTTCACCTTATCCTCCAGGCCGAATGGCCGTTCATTCGTGCGGCAATAGTCCTGCCAGACTCCGACGGTTTTCGGTTAAAGGCGCTTAAGTTGGCTGTTGGGAGCGTTTATCGAGGGGCTGGTTTCGACGAGCGAACTCGATTCAATCGGGCGAGAGATGCGCGGTTTGACGCATAAACAACGGCGGCAGTGGTGGAATCGCGAAGAGCGCTGCTGTGCGGCGGGCCAGGCAAGAGCATCGAGTTCAGCTATTCGGATGCGCTGAAGACCGCGTCCGTCGCCTGGACGAGGCGAAGCTGGTCCCTGAATTGATTAGTACACCTATTTCGGGGACACACCACCAGCGTAATACGATTTCGCCCAGGCGACGGTATCGGCCGCAGCCCGCTCCGGCTCCGTGGGGCCGATGTTGAAAGTTGCGCGAAAACGGCTGTCATCGACGATGAAGTTCTCCTCCCACTGGTACATCATTTCGTTGATCTCCCGCATCATCGGCACTGCGAGCCCCAGCGCTTTCATTGCCCATCGGGGCATAGCCCTCAGCCCGATTTCGCGGCCCAGAAAATGTGAGAATCGCGCCACCAGCGCGCGCATCGATTCGGCGGGTGCGCACGGCAGCATCCACGGCCTGCCGTACGCATCGTCGCCCGCGGTGCCCAGTATCGCAAGCCCCGCAGCAACATCCGGCACGTAGTGGTAAGTATGAACCGCATCGGGGTTGACCAGCACCAGGCCTTTGCCCCCGCCGATTACCGGCTTCCAGAACTGCTCTCCCAAATGGCTCGCGGTGGCTCCTGGACCGTAATAGTCCGATGCTCGCCCCGCCGTGGCACGCACTTCGCCGCGGCGATGCGCTTCGAACAGGCGCTCCGCCTCGCGGGCGCGAATCTCACCTTTCCGGCTGCATGGATTCATCGGTGTGTCTTCATTCATCGGACGCCCGCCGGTACGTCCGAGCATGTAGACGTTTTCGAGCACCACGAGGCGCGCTCCCGCTTGTGAGGCAGCGGCGATGAGGTTATCGATGAATTTTGGGATTACGTCCGCCCAGATTCGCGCGGAATAGGGCGGATTCATGCAGTGATAGACCGTGGCAGCTCCGCGCGCGACTTCAAGACAGAAATTCCGGTCGGCCGCATCGCCGCGCATCAGTTCGACACCGTCGGGCACGCCGGCGGAGCGTCGCGCCATCCGGACGCGGAAACCACGTTCGAGAAGCAGACCAGCGAGCGGCTGCGCTACCTGCCCGCCGCCGAAAATGACATGCAGTTCGTTGGGCATCGGGCCTCCTTCTCGATTTTCGCTCGCTGGCTGGTTATGAGAGAAAATGCGCGGGCCCGCGAAGATGAACTGACGGGCACTGACGCGTCTTGCGGATCAGTGCCCGGATATTCAAATGCAGGTTGAGACTAAGCGAGCGCCTTGCGGCAGAAATCGAGACACTTCGCGACTTCCTTCGGCGCGTTCGAGCCCTCGGGGATCGCGTACTCCAGTTCGATCGTGGCCGGCATCGTCCATTTGTTCTTGTGGACAGTCTGGAGAATCTCGGCGATTGGCGTTTCGCCGGTACCCCAAGGCAGGTTGAGGGCGCAGTGAGCGACGCTCGTCCGGTCCTTCAGGTGGAAGCTGGCGATCCTGTCATGGAACTTGTTCAGGAAGTCGAGCGGGGATCCCCCAGGATTCGTCGCGGCCATGAAGTGGCCGAGATCGACATTCGCGGCATTACCCTTCGAAACTTCGAAGCAGTCGTTCAGCGCGGTCATGCTTCCCTGCTGGTGCGTGTGATAAGCGGCGAGCATGTTGTATTTCAGCGCCCAG
>CAZPZE010000519.1:0-6340 GCA_964590625.1 uncultured Solibacteraceae bacterium | reverse complement strand
TCGAACGCGCGGAACGGATCGCCGTCGCTGAGAGCCGACGCCAGCTTCGCGATGCGGTCGTAGAGAGCTTTGGGTTCCGGCGAGGCATCCGGGTCAGCCGCGGATGCCGCCAGAGGAAGTAAGCAAATCAGTACGCAGCTAGGTGCGGTAATTCGCATTGATGTGGATGTAGTCTTCGGTGAGGTCGCACGTCCAGAAGGTCGCGCTTCCTTTCCCCTTGCCTACGATCCGGAACACCACGGAAATATCGGTGTCGTCGAGCCGCTGCTTCATGTCGAACTCGTCGAAGGGCGAGGCGACGCCGTTGCGGCAAACCTTGACATCCTGCAGGGTGATTTCGACCAGAGACGGATCGAAGTTCACGCCCGAGTTGCCGGCCGCCGAGATGATGCGGCCCCAGTTGGGATCGGAACCCGCGATCGCGGTCTTGACGAGCGGAGAGATGGAGATGGCGCGGGCGATGGCGGCCGCGGAAGAATCCGTGATGGCGCCATGCACTTCGACGGAGACGAGCTTGCGGGCGCCTTCGCCGTCGCGCACGATCTGGCGCGCGAGCGACTGCAGGGTTTCGGTGAGCGCTTCTTCGAAGATGCTCATTTCCTTCGGATCAGGCCGGACGCCGGATGCGCCGTTCGCCATGACGATGAGGGTATCGTTCGTGGAGGTATCCCCATCGACCGAGATGCGGTTGTAGCTGAGTTCGGTGGCGCGCACCAGCATGCGCCGGAGCAGCGTCTGCGGAACGAGCGCATCCGTCATCACGAAGCCGAGCGTGGTCGCCATCTTCGGATGGATCATGCCGGAGCCTTTGGTGATGCCGGCGATCCGCACCGATCCGCGGCGCAGAGTCACTTCGCGGGATGCGCCTTTTGGCTGCAGGTCGGTGGTCAGAATCGCGCGGGCCACATCGGGCAGCGCGTCATCGCGAAGTCCATCAACCAGCGTCTGGAGTTTATCCAGAATCAGGTTTTCGTCGAGCTCGACACCGATCACACCGGTGGAGGCGGGCAGCACCTGCGTGGTCTGCAGCTTCAGAATCTTCGCCAGAGCTTTGGTGGTGTTGGCCGCGACGCGGTCACCGCTCCTGGTGGCGCAGTTGGCGTTGCCTGCGTTGATCAGGACGGCTCCGCACACACCTTTCGAAGCACGCATGTTGGCGCGCGCGAGCCTGACCGGCGCAGCCTGTACTTTGTTGGTGGTGAAAACAGCGGCAGCGGCCGCCGGGACGCCGGATACGATCAGCGACAGATCGTCCTTTTCCTGTTTGCGAATGCCAGCGTAAGTAGTGGCGTACTTGAATCCGAGTGGTAAGTCGAAAGGTCTCATTTTCCCAGTTGTTCAGCGTTCGTTAATCGGTGGCCGTTGGCGAAAACTCCCGCCGGCATGCGTTTGCGGCCTTCGAGTTGCAGTTCCAGTAATTCCACGCAGGCACCATCACCCGCGACGGCGAAAACCCCACCATCCTGTATCAGGGCTCCAGGGGCCAGATTGCTTTTGTCCTCAGCCAGGCGCGATCGCCAAAGGTGCAGGGACTGCCCACGGAACATTGTGTGCGCTCCGGGCCATGGTTGCAAGCCCCTGATTAAATTATGAATGGTTTTGGCAGGTAGTGTCCAGTCGATGCGTCCATCGTCTTTTTTGAGGATCGGCGCCCATGTGGCTCGCGACCCATCCTGCGGTACCGGGCTAATAGTTCCCTTAGCCAAACCTTCCAGGGTTTCCACGAGGATCTTCGCGCCCGCCTCCGCCAGCCGCGGGGAGAGCTCGGGCGAGGTTTCATCGGGGCCGATTTCGGTTTCCCACTTCAGCAGGATGTCGCCGGTATCAAGACCTGCGTCAATTCGCATCGTGGTCACACCGGTTTTCTCATAACCGCGCGCGACGGCCCACTGAATCGGCGCGGCGCCGCGCAGCTCCGGCAAGAGCGATGCATGTACGTTGATGATGCCGAGCGGAGCGATGTCAATGACGCTCTGCGGAATGATCTGACCGTAGCCGACAACGACCATCGCTTGCGGCGCGAGCGCGCGCAGATGTTCCACCGATTCGGGCCGGCGGATTCGTTCGGGCTGCCAGACCGTGAGGCCGTGCGCAAGCGCCGCCGCTTTCACGGGCGACGGTATGAGCTCCTGTTTACGGCCTTTCGGACGATCAGGCTGCGTGACAACTTCGAGGACGTCGTGGCCAGCCGCGACGAGCGCATTTAGAGTGGGGACCGCGAAGTCCGGGGTGCCGAGGAAGACCAGTCGCAAGATACTATTCCCACTCGCCTGCCTGAATGAGCTTTTTGATTTTGCGGCGAATGACTTCGCGCTTCAGTGGGCTCAGGTGCGAGAGAAAAAGAATGCCGTTGAGGTGATCGATTTCGTGCTGCATGGCGCGTGCCATGAGGTCTTCGCCTTCCGCTTCGATGACTTCACCCTTCGCGTTGCGGGCGCGCACCTTAACGCGCTTCGCGCGTTTGACCTCTTCGCGGAAACCCGGGATGCTGAGGCAGCCTTCTTCGCCGGTCTGCTTCCCTTCCTTGAAAATGATTTCGGGATTGATGAGGACGACCTTGTTCGGTTCCACGCCTTCTTCGCCGCCCGATGTATCGATGACGGTGAGGCGCTTGTGGACGTCGATCTGAGGCGCGGCGAGACCGAGCCCGCGCGATGCGTACATAGTCTCGAACATGTCTTCGACAAGCTGCTCGAGTTCCGGCGTGCCAAATTCCTCCTCGGCCACCAGCGCGGCTGGTTTCTCGAGGTTGGCGTTGTTCATATATTTGACGACTTTGTAGGTCATTTCAGAATTGCTTTACCTGCTCGATGTAGCCGTCATAGTTGCGCTTCATTTCGACCAGCGAATCGCCGCCGAACTTCTCAATCATGGCTCCGGCAAGCACGATGGCAACCATTGCTTCGCCGATAACGCCCGCTGCCGGCACCACGCAGACGTCCGAACGTTCGTAAGCCGCTTTGGCCGGCTCGCGGGTGGGGAGATCGACCGATTCGAGCGGGCGGCGAAGAGTCGAGATCGGCTTGAGGAAACCGCGGACGCGGACCTCCTGCCCGTTCGTCATGCCGCCTTCGAGGCCGCCGGCGCGGTTGTCGCCGCGGAAGAAGCGGCGATCGCCCTTGTCGTAATGGATGGTGTCCTGCACTTTCGACCCGAAACTGGTGGCGCCCTCTTCCGCCCAGCCGACTTCCACACCTTTGACGGCTTGCATGGAAACGATTGCCTGGGCGAGTTTGCCGTCCAGCCGGGAATCCCAGGTGATGTGGGAGCCGAGGCCGACCGGCACGCCGCGCGCCGCTACTTCAAAGATGCCGCCAATGGTGTCTCCGGTTCGATAAGCTTCGTCGACCAGGGCTTTCATGCGGGTCTCGGCTTCGGGATCGACGCAGCCGAGGAGGACCTCTTTCTTCTGGCTGAGGGCGGCGATTTCATCCCAGGCGACGGGGCGCTCGAGGCGTTCGGAGCCGACGGCGATCACGTGGCTGAGGACTTCTATGCCGAAAGCGGCGAGGAATTGCTTGGCCAGGGCGCCTACGGCGACACGGGCCGTGGTTTCCCTTGCGCTAGCGCGCTCAAGGATATAGCGGGAATCCGGAAAGGTGTACTTGATGGCTCCGGCAAGGTCGGCGTGGCCCGGACGGGGGCGGTCGACGGCTTTGTGGTGGGCCGGATCGCCGGATTCGACCGGGAGAGATTCCGTCCAATTCTTCCAGTCGGCGTTGGCGATGATGAGGGCGATCGGGGCGCCGATGGTTTTGCCGTGGCGGACGCCGGAGACGATATGGGCGGTGTCGGTCTCAATTTTCATACGGCCGCCGCGGCCGAAGCCCTGTTGCCTGCGCCAAAGCTCGTGCTGAATAGCCTGTAATTCGATGGGAATGCCAGCGGGGAGACCGGTGAGGGTCGCCACCAGGCATTCGCCGTGGGACTCGCCCGCCGTTTCGAACCTGAACATGTGGTGAAACTTCTATCTTGACAGAAACGGGGAGTTTGCGCCAGGTGGAGGGTGGCGGGGCGTCCCGGTACGGGGCCATTCGAAAAAACGAACCCATTTTGCGCTGGAAGGGGGATTCGAAAAAACGAACCCATTTTGGGGTGGGGGGCGACGGGGACATCGGGTCTTCTCCGGTACCGATATAGCATGGCGGGGAAAATCGGGTGGGTGAAGATGGGGCGAAGTCCAGGGCTATCTCGTTTGGAATCAACCCACAATATTGTTGAAGATTCGTGTCACGGAGTTTCCTGACGAACCGCTAATACGCCTGAAACCAGGTATTCACCAGGCGCGGCGGGTTCGGCAGGAGGCGGGGGATTCGGCCGGACGATGGTGGAGAGTGTTTCCATCTCTGGGCGGTTTTCCTACGGAAGAGCGAAATGCTGACCGAAGCGGCGCTTCGTGGCTCATCCCGGATCACGATCGAGTCCGCATTCGCGCGAGTCAGAAGGCGATCACGTCGACACCGGGGATTGCCTGGAAGTGTCGCACGTTGCCGGTTGCCACCCGGTAGCTGAGATCGAGTGCAGTGACGCCGATCAGGAGGTCCGACAGCGGCAGATTTATGCCCCTGGCCGCGTTCTCTCCGTCTATCTGGCCGGCGCGCAGGGCAATCGCGGCGGAGACATCATGCACCGGTATTGCAGCCATCAGTTCCCGAATGAATTGCTGCCGTTTGGCTTTGCGTTCGGAGGTATTGGCCCGCGCCGCTCCGTGCGCCAATTCAAGCAGGGTGACAACCGACAGGGCCACATCTTCGCGGGCGGCGCGTACGGCAATCGCACCAAGGGTTTCGCGGGCGTTCTTGCCCGTGCGTTCTGCCGCGATCAGGATACTGGAATCGAGAATCAGTCCCACGCAGGAGGATTCAGCGGCTCGCGATGCGCTGCCACTGCCTCCTGGACGTCGCGAGGGAAGTCTTCGTCAATAGTCGCGGTGGACTCTTCCGGCAAGAGAGCGAGGCACTCCTCGATGGAGCGGTGGGCTGGCGTGGGCGTACGCAGTATGACGACCGGCGCGGCGTCCGACTCGATGAAGATCTCCGCACCGGCGCGCACACGCTGCAGCAGGCCTGCAAAGTCGCGAGCCGCTTCTGCCTCCGACATGTGGATCGTTGACATATCGACGATGATGCTTTCATTTTACTGTCTTTCCAGGGTGGCGATCTGGTCTGTACGGCAGCCTCGTTACTGGATTGAGACAGTTAGTGCCAGCGCCGGGAGAAAATCTCACAAAAATCGTATCCCCGGTAGTCCCGGCCGGTTCCCGACAAGTGGCGGCGCGCCGCCATCCACGGAAATGCTGCACGACGGCCTGTCAAGGCCCTCATTCACGCCCTGAATTTTGCGTCGCATCGATCGCGGTGTACTCAGTTGACGCTCGGCTTTTGCGCCTGATCAATCACCAGGACAGGCCACGGGCCCTTCCGCTTTTCGAGCTTCAGGCCGAGCTGTTTCTCCAGTCCATCGAACAGGCTGATCGCCCCGGTGGGATCCGCGAGTGCGCCGGCGTCCGACGAGGCGCGAACTGCGCGGGAACCCGAAACCGTGAAGGTGAAGTCCCACCCTCCCTGTAAGCCCGTCATGTCGACAACCGGGTAATTCGTATATCCAGGATCAAGGTTGTGAAGGCTGGATGCGAAAAACTGCATGGTCGCATTCTGGCACTTATAAGTTCTCAGCAGCGCAGCAGGCAGGCCCCCAGGCGCCCCGCCCATAAATCTGCACGACGTGCGACTTTCGGGATCGGCCTTCACCAGCTTTTGACCGGCGCCCGTCAGAGCGAATACTGTGACGCTCTGATCTTCGTTGTGCACCCTGAGTCCAAAATAGTCCCTGAGCATTCTCTGCAGCATTAGCCGAAATTGGTCATCGTTCTGGAGAGCTCCGGAGTGCGCAGCTTCCTGCGAGACTGTGGCGGTGATGTCAAAACGATCATCCGACGACCATTTCGGTTCCCCTGCTACGAGACCTTCGTAATTATCCAGGTCCCACGCGTGCGCAATCAGGGTGTGCAGCGTGATTCCCCTCGCGATGAAACGCCCCGGCTGAAACTGGATGCGCGTCTGGGCGTCAGGAGCGCTGAGTTTCACATCGACCACATCGAACTCGCTCTTCACCGCGGGCAATTCCGTCGCGACTATCGGCGGGTTGGCGGTGGGCTTTTCTTTCACGCTCTCGACAACGACCACCGGCAACGGTGCACTCCCCATTTCGAGTTTCAGGCCCAACTGATTTTCAATTGCGCTGAATAAAGAAACGCCATCGCTGCCAGCTCGCGAAAGCAGACCGCGGCCGGTCCATTTCAACTCAAAACTCCAGGCGCCTGAGAGTCCAGTAAAGTCGC
>CAZPZE010000518.1:0-1988 GCA_964590625.1 uncultured Solibacteraceae bacterium | reverse complement strand
CCCGACCAAGGTGAATTCGTTCCACGCCACCTTCAACCGCCGCGCGGACAATCGCGGGTCGGCGCCGAACCTCTTCGGTCCGCGCGCACTCGGGATGAACCTCAACGACAACATGCCGGATAACTACATCCAGATCACCGTTGGCAACTACTTCAACATTGCCTGCGGTACCTGCGCGCCCGGCTACTTCAACGTCAACAACTATCAGGTTTCGGACGATTTCCAGATGACGAAAGGCCATCACCAGCTGGCTGTCGGAATTGACGGCCGCAAGGAGCAGTTCAACTCGCTGAACAACCAGCAGTCGAACGGGCAGTTCACGTTCAGCGGCGGCAACACGACCGGCTACACCGGCGACAACCTGGCCGATCTGCTGCTGGGCCACATGTCCACCTGGGATCAGGGCAACGCGCTCTCCGATTACATGCGGATGACGGTGTTCGCGGCGTATGCGCAGGATACGTGGCGCGCCGCTTCCAACCTGACGATCAACCTCGGCGTGCGATGGGAGCCCAACCTGCCGGCGATCGACAAGCAGTGCCGCGGCAATCAGTTTAACCTGGCGGACTTCATTGCGGGCGTTCACAGCAAGGTCTACCCGAATGCTCCCGCCGGTCTGCTCTTCGGCGCGGACCAGAAGAACGGCTGCCAGTTTACGGACTCGCACTGGCTGGCAACTTCGCCGCGTGTCGGTCTCGTCTGGGATCCCAACGGAAAAGGCAAGCAGACCCTGCGCGCTGCGTTCGGTCTGATGCACGATTCGCTCGAGCTCTTCTACCCGGAACGCTGGACCACCAATCCGCCGTACGCTTCTTCGGTCACGTTCAAGAACCCGCCGATCACGGCGCCGTTCTCGAATCCGTGGGCCGGGTACGTCTCGCCGAATGGCACGACCGGTTCTCCGTTCCCCGGCGCCTCGCTCTTCCCGACCGCCGGAACCTACGTCAGTATTCCGCCGAACGTGCAGCCCATGTACACGACGCAGTGGAACTTCAGCTATTCGCGCCAGATCGGCGTCAACTGGCTGACCACCGTGACTTACATCGGCAATCGCACGGTTCACATCCCTGGCGCCAACGAGCAGAACATGCCGGTACCCAGTCCGACTGCGACCGCATCAAATGAGGCCGCGCGCCGTCCGCTCACGCTGATCAATCCGCAGCAGGGCGCCTATTACACTTCGATCGTGCAGACGGACGACGGTAACTGGTCGAGTTACAACGGCCTGCTGCTGAAGGCGGAGCATCGCCTCGCCAGTCACTATACCTGGCTGACGAACTACACATGGTCCCACTGCATCAGCACGTATGATTTTAGCGGTGAGCTCGCGGGCAATAACTATGAGAACCCGCTGAATCGCAACGCTCAGAAAGGCGACTGCAACTATGACCGGCGTCAGGTCTTCAATACTTCGCTCGTGATCGTCAGCGGCGGTCTGGGCACCGGCTTCCTGAAGAACTTCACGAAGGACTGGCAGGTGGCTCCGCTCATCAGCCTCAACAGCGGCCAGCCGCTCACCATTACCACCGGTTCAGATGTCTCGCTCACGGGCGTGGGCGCGGATCGTCCGAACGTGAATCCGACGGTGGATTCACAGCCGCAGAACCTGGTCCAGTGGTTTAATCCGGCTGCGTTTGTGGGCGGATGTACCACGGCTGCGTTTGTCGGCAATCCCTACTGTGTGCCTCTCGGAACGTTCGGCAATGCAGGCCGCGATCTCCTGCATG
The DNA here is from genome assembly GCA_964590625.1 of uncultured Solibacteraceae bacterium. Lineage (GTDB taxonomy): Bacteria > Acidobacteriota > Terriglobia > Bryobacterales > Bryobacteraceae > BOG-234. The sequence continues at coordinate 261 of CAZPZE010000518.1, read as the reverse complement.
GCCCGGGATCGATCCAGTGGGATATGTCGGCAACCCGCCGCTTCGCTTTCAAAGAGCGTTACAGCTTTGAACTGCGCGGCGATTTCTTCAACATCATGAACCACGCCAACTGGGGAAGCCCTGCCACTGGTCTGACGAGCTCGACGTTCGGGCAGATCACCAGCTTCGGAGATCCACGCCTCATCCAGCTGAGCATGAAGTTCTTCTTCTGATCAGCGGGTTCATCGCAATAAGAAAAGGCCCCGTGAGCGAATGGCTCCC
>CAZPZE010000517.1:0-2789 GCA_964590625.1 uncultured Solibacteraceae bacterium | reverse complement strand
GAGGAAGAAGACCAGAGCGACGATGGTGAGCACGGAGAAGATCGCCAGCCCGAATTCGGGGCCATACAGGCCGAGGTTTTCGCCGCGAAGAGTCAGCCATCCGGCGGCCAGCGGGACGAAGACCGCCATTGGAATGAGACGTCGCGCGAGAGTGCCGCTGAGGCCGCGCAGAGTCATGGGCGCGATCAGACCGGATTCGGGCATTTCGAGCATCAGGCCCGTGAGCAGGAAGGCGCAGGTGATGGTCGTATTCAGCGCCATGGGACCGAACGGGGCAAGACGGCTCAACTCGGTGCTGCCATAGAAATATCCACTGAGGCTGAGGATGACGATCATCCCGGCCGGCAGGCAGACGAACTGCGCCGCACGATGCGAGCTGCGGCGCCGGGCCAGCAGAAGCGCGACAGCGATCAGGACAAAGCAGAGAGCGCTCGAGGGAGCCATGCGGCCCGCGGCCAGACCGGCGCCGGGGTCAAGATCGCGCACGAACCGTTCGTCGATTCCGGCATTCCAGTGGAATGCATATTCGGCCAGCGTGACAAGGCCAATCGCCATGGAGGCAGCGGCCGTTAAGTCGCTGAACCACCCCACCCGGGAACCGCCGCGCAGCGTCAGCAGCGAAACGGCCGCCAGAATGGCCGCCGCCGAAACATTGACCTTCATGGTGGCGATATCGCTCGACCACGCGATCAGCGCGTGGCTTCCGATATGCCAGCCGTAAAGCGCGAGGAGACTGATTGCGACGGCAATCGAGGCGCAGACGGCCGAGAGTTTGTCAGCAAAACGTAACCGATGCATTTATCCGGCTGCCATTCCTCCCCGCGAATGGAATATTCCGGCAATTTGCCACATATTTGCACCTATCATACTCCGATGCCGTGAATTTAGCTATGGCGTATTCCTGATCGTTGTAAGGCTTACTCCTACAGGACAGATGACAAGAATTCTGACGAAAGATCGGTCGCGCCGCCGATAGTTCAGATCCCGCGAGACTGGCATTCTGGAAACCGAAGGCAGTTCATCGAAAGGAAAGAAACAGCATGACCAGCGCCAATGACCCCCGCAATATGTCGAACCGGCAGGCGATCTGCGATTATCTGGCGGATCTTCCCCTGCTCGATCGCCGCGTTCTCTTTCAGGTGTACGCGAAGAAGGAAGGCGTCAGAAAGATTGCCACGGACCTCCGGATCACGTCCACGCACGTGGAGCACATTGTTCAGCGTACGGAAGATTTCCGGCGGGACCTGGTGAACCGGCGCTTTCGGCGGATAGCCGCGTAAGCCCGGTCTCCGAAGCAGCCCTATTTCGTTTTTTTGCGGCCGAAGATGCCCTCGAGGATGCTCTTCGCCGCGGGGTTCTTTTCGAGAACCTGCGCCGCTTTCCCGGCGGCGATGGCGCCCACATCCGGCGCGAATTTCGGATCCTGCGCCGTACCCGTCACGATGAACGGCACCGGCCCAACACTCCCCAGCACCGGAATCAGAGCGCCTGATCCCGCCCCTCCCTTCGCGAGAGACAAGGTCATCCTGAAATTGAGCGCGTGCGACGGGGAGATCACGCCGGAGCCCGTCAGTTCGCCGATAGAAGGCACCACCACGCGGATGGCATCGAGCTTCGTCACATCCGGCGCGGCGGTGAGATTCGTCCGCAGCGTTTGAATTTCGGTGCGAGGCGACGGCGTCAGACCGGCGAGCGCCTGCAGAGTCCGGAGCTTCGATGCGAGATCGAAATTGTCGATGCGCACGTTGTCGAGGCCGACGGTGCCGGTTGTGACGAGCTTATCGAGCGTGCCATTCGCTTTGAGATTCGCCGTCAGACTTCCTCCGCTCAGCGAAGTGCCGGAGGGAAGCACGACATCCAGCGCCGGAAGAACGGGCGCGATCTCAGAGCCTGGCAGATTGGGAGCGGAGAGCGTCATGTTGATCGCGGGCGAATTGCCGCGCAGATCGTACTGGCCCGTGAGCTTCGCCAGAGCTTTGCCGATATGAATATCGCCCTTCGTCAGATTGCCGGCCTGGCGCCCGCGATCGTGATCCACAGCGAAATCGAATGCCACCGGCTGTTTCACGGGTGTTCCGGCAGTGGCGACTTTCCAGTCATTCGCACTGGCTTTGCCTTCCAGATGAACGGCGTTCCCTTTCTGCGACGCGGTCGCGGTGAGATCTGTGATACCGGCGACGCCGTCAGAGGGCTGGAGGAGACCGGAAGCCACAAGATCGAGATGTGAGATCTTCAGCGTTGCGTTGAAGGGGGTGGCCGCCGTGTCTGCGGGATTGAGCGGCCCTTCCGTTCCGCTGAGCTCGAATTTGCCGCCTCCCGCAAGATTTGCGCTCAGAGAGAAGGGCGTGACTGCGGCGGTGGAGACGTTCTTCATCTCGAGATCCACATTTTCGAGAACCAGCGGATGTTTAGCGTCCTGCGTGAGGGAGAAGCGGCCGCCGGTGAGGCGGATCTGACCGATGTGGGTTTCCTGGCCTGGAGCGGGAGCCACGGCGGGCGCTGGGGACGGAGCAGGCGTTCGCGGCGCCGGACCCGGTTGCGCCGCAGACTCGTTTCCGAGCGAGGAATAATTCGAGCGGCCCGCCTGCGATTGAATCAGAACGATCTGCGGTTCTTCAATCGTGATGCCCTCGACCTCCAGGCGGTGCGAAAAAATCAGCGGCAGCAGGCTGACGCTGATCTTGACGGCTTTCGCCTGAATGAAGGGGGCCGGCCCGAAGGCGGGGTCGTCGGAAATAGTGAGACCGTCCGCCGCCACGCCGCCGGAGAAGAGCGCGAGATGGAGGTCG
>CAZPZE010000516.1:0-4550 GCA_964590625.1 uncultured Solibacteraceae bacterium | reverse complement strand
ATGAGAAAGACCGCCTGCGCGATCTGCCCCGGGTTCGCGAGGTACTTCGAGATCATCGCCGATGCCACGTAATACGGCAGATTCCCCGCGAGGACGCCCGGACCCCATTGCGTCCAGTCGAAAGAAAGCGCGTCGCCTTCGCGGAGTTCGAGACCTGAGCCTTCCGGCCATCGCTCCCGCAGATGCGCCGCAAGAGCCGGATCCATTTCCATGGCGATCACGCGTGGAACGCGGGCGAGAAGCTTTTCCGTGAGTGCCCCCTGGCCGGGACCGATTTCGATGACTTGCCGAACACCCGGGGGACAGGCGGCGTCAGCAATGCGATCGAGAATGCGTCCGCTGGCGAGGAAGTGCTGGCCGAGTTTAGTCCCGATGGGGGATTCCCCGGCTGTCGATCTGGTAACGAATGTGGTGAATCGCGAAGAGACGCCGGCTGGCGATAGGCTGGCCGGAGCGCATGGCCGGGCTGAAAGTGCTGTAGAGCAGCCATCCGCCCATCTCTTCGGTTTCCTGCGGCGTCATCTGGGCGCCCGGAAGCGGCGCGAAGTCGGTTACTTTTCCGGTGGCGTCGACGGTGACCTCGAACGTGACGTCTTTGCCGGAGAAGGAGAAGGGCGAAACGTCGTCGATCGTCATTTCGCTGAAGAAGCCGATCGGCATATCTTCGCCGAGCAGATAAGGCCTCAGTTCGAGCGTATGGGCGATCAGCGAGAAGCAGAAACAGGAGGCGAGCAGGCCGCCGGTAGCCGGCACCGCATAAGGCCGCAGAAAACGGTCAAAGGAAAGAAGGGCGCGGTCGATGACATCACGCAGCCAGGCGCCGGGATTCATGCGCAGGAGCTGACGGGAGCGTTCGCGCGAAGCGATCACCTGCAGCTTCGTCTGCAGCAGCGGAGGCACCGGTTGCGCGGGCAGATGCCGGAATCCATTGCGCATCGAGGAGATGTCGGCCAGATAGCGGTCGCACTCGCGGCAGCTATCGAGATGCGTATCGATGGCCTGATGATCAGCCGGGTCGAGCAACCGTGCAGAATAGTCCCACAGACTGGGCCGGACCGTTTTGCAGCTTAATTCTTCCATTACTTCGCGTGTTCCGCTTCGGGCGCCCACTTCACGGGGCCTGGAATTCCGACATTGCTCGCCGGGTTCAGCCGGTTGGCGAGCCAGATCCGCAGAGCTTCGCGCCCACGCACGATGCGCGACTTTACGGTTCCGATCGAAATTTCCAGGATGTGGGCGATTTCCTCATAACTGAGTTCTTCGATTTCCCTCAATACCAGCGCTGTGCGGAACGCCGGGCTGATGGCCGCGAGCCCCTCTTCGAGGAGCAGCTGTGCTTCGCGGTTCATCGTAAAGTCGAACGGGGTTTCACCGGTATCGACGAGCGGGGCTTCGCGATTGTCTTCCGCGGGGAAGATGTCGTCGATCCCGGTCTCGCCTTTGCGGTGGCGGAACAGCCATCGCCGCTTGTTGTGCGATTCATTGACGGCGATGCGATAGATCCAGGTGCGAAGGCTGCTGTCGCCGCGGAAATGATCCACGTTGCGGAACACCTTCAGGAAAACTTCCTGGACCACGTCGCCGGCATCGGCGGGATTGTCGAGGAGGCGCCAGGCAAGATTGTAGACGGGCGTCTGGAAGCGGCGGATCAGGGTTTCATAAGCGTTGGGCTCAGCCCGCTGAAGGGCAGAGATCAGCGCCTGATCTTCCAGGTTTGCCTGCTGCTCGGACGTCAGCTGCGCATTCAGATTCAGTGAATAATCGGCCACGGGGACCTCGAACATACGTCCATAGTATAAGACTCCGTCCGGAAGATGAATGTTCCGTACCTTTTTTGCCGTCCGCCGCGGACGAGTATATGATGGATGCTCGGGAAGTGAGGCCCATCAGTTGCGCGTTCTTCTTGTGTTTACTTTAGTTACCGCTGCGTTGTTAACCGGAGCCAGCCGTCCGGCCGACCTGACGTTCCAGGTCCGGATGATCGATCCGGGGGCGACGGAAACGACCGCGATCGTCGATATCAACAAAGACGGGAAGCCGGATATTGTCTCGGGCGACAGCTGGTACGAGGCGCCCACGTGGAAGAAGCACCACATCCGCGACATCAATTTCACCAACAATTACGTGGATAATTTCAGCGACCTGCCGATCGACGTGGATGGCGATGGCTATCCGGATCTGGTGGAGTTCGGCTATTTTTCGGGCAACATCGTGTGGCTGAAGAATCCGGGGAAGAACGTGGCGTCGCCCGCGGTGAAGGAGTGGGAGACGACGGAGATGGATCGCAGCGGGCCAACCGAGTTCGCCTTTCTGGTGGATCTGAACAATGACGGCAAGGCGCTCGAGGTGTTACCCGAATTTGACCGGCCTGCCGTTCCCCTGGCCTGGTTTGAGCTGAAGGACCATAAGTGGGTGAAGCACGTGGTGTCGAAGCAGAGCTACGGGCACGGCATCGGGGCTGGCGACGTGAATGGCGATGGCCGTGCGGACATCCTGACGCCGAAGGGATGGCTCGAAGCGCCGCCCGATCCTTCGAATCCTGAAAATGACGGCAAGTGGACGTTCCATGAGACCGACTGGGCGACTCCTCCGGCAGCTCCGGCGCGCGGTGGGGCGGCGGCTGCTCCGGCCACTCCGGCGCGGGGGACGCAGTTCGGATTCATGTACGTGGTGGATCTGAATGGCGACGGCCATCCGGACATCCTGACGACCGCGGCGCACGATTATGGGATCTTCTGGTTCGAGCAGGTGCCGGGCGAGGCCGGTAAGGAGCCGCGGTGGGTGCGGCGGACAATCGACAATTCCTGGTCGCAGGCGCACGCGTCCGCTTTTGTGGATCTGAATGGCGATGGACAGCCGGACCTGGTCACCGGCAAGCGATATATGGCGCACAATGGCAGCGATCCCGGTGAAAAAGAGCCTCTTGGCCTCTATTGGTATGAATACCGGAAAGCTCCGGCCGCGGGTGGCGGAAGCGCCGCAAATGGTGGAATCGAATGGGTCCGCCACATCATCGATTACGCCAGCCGGATGGGCGCTGGCTTGCAGGTTCGCGTAGCGGACATCGATGGCGATGGAGATCTCGATGTGATTGCGGGCGGGAAGAGCGGGTTGTTTATCGCGGAAAACATGGCGAAGACGCCGCAGCCGGGTGGGGTCCGGCAGGCGGCCTCGAAGAAACCACAGCAGTAAAACTAACGTCTAAGAAACTAAGCCGTCTACTCAAACTGACAAATCGAGCCTTGACCGCAAGTGGGCTCAGGAGCGATCTTAAACTCATGGCCCTCTTTGCCAAGCCGTTCAAACGCCGGTCCTTTATTCAAATCCCATTGTTGGTTCTGGCCTGCGCCGCGATCGGCGGATTTTACGGGCCTGGCGCCAGGGTCTCTGCCGCGGCAGCCAATGCGGATGACGATCTCAGCAACAGCATTAAGGATTTCACGCGGCTCTATTCCACCGTGGAACAGAACTTCGCCGATCCGGTGAGTGCCGATCAGGCGATCTATGAGGGCGCGATTCCGGGCATGCTGGTGACGCTCGATCCGCACTCGCACTTCTTCGATCCGAAGGCGCTGAAGGCGATGCGCGAAGATCAGCGCGGCCACTACTACGGCGTCGGTATGGAAGTGGTGAGCAAGATGAATGCCCAGCATGTGATCCAGACGGTCGTCGTGGATCCGCTGGTCGGCTCGCCGGCCTCGAAGGCAGGACTTCTGCCGAACGACACGATTGTGGACGTCGACGGGAAGAAGACGGACGGGCTGAGTTCGGCGGATGTCGCGGATCTGCTGCGTGGACCGCGCGGCACAGAGGTGCACATTCAGGTTCTGCGCGGCGATGACAATGAGCAGAAGAATTTCACGGTGACGCGCGATGCGATTCCGCGTTCGAGCGTCTCGGCGTCGTTCATGCTGCCGAACGGGATTGGTTATGTGCGGATCGATCACACGGGGTTCATCGAAACCACGAGCGACGATTTCTTCGCCGCGCTGAAGAAGCTGGATGAGCCGAATCTGAAGGGGCTGGTGCTTGATCTGCGCGGGAATCCGGGCGGGCTGCTGACGGAGGCCGTGAAGATTGCCGATCATCTGCTGCCGAAGGGCGTGGAGATCGTTTCTCATCACGGGCGGTCGTCGCAGGAGCAGAGCTACAAGGCGACGGAAGGGAATCACGGGCTGAATTATCCGATCGTCGTGCTGACGAACCGGAATTCGGCGAGCGCTTCGGAGATCGTGACCGGCGCGCTGCAGGATCATGACCGCGCATGGGTGCTCGGCGAGAACACGTTCGGCAAGGGCCTGGTGCAGACGGTTTATCCGCTGCAGGAGAACACGGGCCTTGCGCTGACCACGGCGCGTTACTACACGCCGAGCGGACGGCTGATTCAGCGCGATTACTCGAGCGTGTCTTTCTTCGATTACTACTACCGGAACAACACGGCGGCGCGGAATCCGAACGACGTGAAGATGACGGACAGCGGCCGCACGGTTTACGGCGGCGGAGGCATTTCGCCCGATCAGAAGTTCGATGAACCGCTGATGGGGCCGCTC
>CAZPZE010000515.1:0-4937 GCA_964590625.1 uncultured Solibacteraceae bacterium | reverse complement strand
CGGGTTCCCCTTGTACGTGCGCGACGCCAGCAGCACCGTCGACCAGAACGCCTTCATCTTCGCGAGATGCGGCCCCCAATCCTCGCCGATGGCGCCGGCGAAAACCGGCCCCAGCAACAAATCCTCGCGAATCGCTCCGTAAAACGTATCCACCATATCGGCAATGCTGTTCTCATCAACGGTGTTATACATGCGGCTCAAAGATGTATCTATAATACATCTTATCGATGCACCTCACGCGCCACGCCGATTACACCATGCGGCTGCTGATCCATCTGGCCGTCCAGCCGGATGGAGCCGCCACCATTCGCGAAATCTCGGACTGCTACGGCATCTCCCGCAATCACCTGATGAAAGTCGCCAACCACGCCACCCAGGCGGGTTATGTGAACGGCGTGCGAGGCCGCGCGGGCGGGCTGCAACTGGCCAAAGCCCCGGCCGAGCTGAATATCGGACAGATCCTGCGCTCCATCGAAGGCTGGAACCTCGTGGAATGCTTCGAATCCGCCTCGAATGAATGCCGCATCACCCGCGGTTGCGGTCTCAAGCCGATCCTGAAGGAAGCCACCGAGGCTTTTCTCGCCGTTCTGGACCGCTACACGCTCGAAGACGTCGTGCGCCGCAAACCGGTGCTGATCCGCGTGCTCGGCTTAAAAAGTGCGTAACATCCGCAGCAGCGCATCAATATCGTCCGGCGAAATGTAGAAATGCGGCGCGATCCGTACCCAGCCCTGCCGCGGCGCCGTCGCAAAACCGGCCTCCCGCAGTTTCTTCACAATGAACTGGCTCTCCACGCCCGGCTTGCGAACCGACACAATTCCCGCGCCCGAATCCTCGCTCCGCACGCCCAGCGTTTCGTACCCGATCTCCCGCGCGCCGTTCCACACCTGATCGCCCAGCGCCTGCACAGCGGACCGCACATTCTCGACACCAAGCTCCAGCAGAAAATCGAACGCCGCGCGCAGCCCGAAACACCCGATTGTATTCAGCGTGCCGCATTCATACCGCCCCGCGTCGTGCCGCAGGCTCATATCGCGCGATGCGTAATCGGCATACTTCGCCACATTCGTCCACCCGAACTCGACCGGTTCCACCTGATCCTGCACTTCGCGCGAGATATAAAGAACCCCACACCCTTCCGGCCCCAGCAGCCACTTGTGGCCATCGGCCGAGAGCGCATGAATCCGTGACCGCTGCACGTCGATCGGGAACGCCCCCAACCCCTGAATCGCATCCACAAAAAAGAAGCACCCACGCCGCCGGCAGATTTCGCCGATCCTGTCGAGATCAACCCGATATCCGCTCAGATACTGCACGAAGCTGATCGCGACCAGCCGCGCGCCTTTGGCAGCCTCGTCGATCCGCTGCGCATCATCGAAAATCGAAAGCTGCCGAAGCTCCACACCCTTCGTCGCCGCGAGCCGCCGCCACGGATACAGATTCGCCGGAAACTCTTCCTCGAAGATCACCACCGCGTCGCCGGGCTTCCAGTCAATCCCGATCGCCACCGTCGCAATCCCCTCCGACGTATTTTTCACGATCGCAATCTCGCCCGGACTCGCATTGATCATCCGCGCGGCGCTGTTACGCACGCCCTCATACGCGCCCATCCAGTGAGAATAATGTTCGCTGCCATAATCCAGCGCATCCTGCGCCAGCCCCTGCATCGCCTCCGCCGCACGTCGCGAAAGCGGCGCCACGCTGGCGTGATTCAGGTAGACCAGATTCCTCGTAACCGGAAACTGATCGCGATATTGTTCCCAAAGCGCAGCCATCAGTGCACCCCACCCATCAGCCGTTTCATCGGCCGCAGCAGCAGCACCAGCAGCAGCCCGGCCACGATGCAGAATCCCGCCACTATCCCAAACAGAGTCGGCAGCGGAAACGTTTCATAGATGGACGCCAGCCGTCCGCCAATGTAATCGCCCACCGAAATCGAAAGAAACCACACACCCATGATCAGCCCGCCTATCCGCGCCGGCGCCAGCTTCGTCATCGCGCTCATCCCCACCGGGCTCAGGCACAGCTCGCCGACGGTATGCAGCAGGTACGTCCCCGTGAGCCACCACGGACTCGCAAGCCGGCCGCCCGCCACCGGAATCAGAATCGCGAATCCCAGCCCGACAAAAATCAGCCCCAGCGAAAATTTCGCCGTCACCGACGGCTCATTCCGCTTCAGCGCAATCCAGATCCACGCGAACACGGGCGCCAGCACGATGATGAAGATCGAATTGAACGATTGCAGATAGCTCGCGCGGAAAAATCCCCACAGCGGAAAATCCCACGCGTGCAGATTCGTGTTGCGCTCGGCGAACAGGTTCAGCGTCGAGCCCGCCTGCTCGAATGCCGACCAGAACGCCGCCGAAGCGATGAACAGAACCAGGATCGCCCAGAACCGTTTCCTCTCCACAGCCGAATAGCCCTTCGCCGTCAGCAGCCAGACAAAGAACGCGACGACGATCAGCGACAGAATCGCCCCAAACGCGTCGGATATCTGCTCCGCGCTGAACACCGTATATCCCAGCAGGGCGCCCAGCAGCACCACCAGCACGATCGCGATCGCGCCGCGTTTCAGCAACCGGAAATCCTCGGGCGTCCGGCTCGCCGTCAGTCCACCCTTGCCCAGGAACTTATCGCCCAGCGCGTACTGGATCACGCCCGCTGTCATCCCCACGCCCGCAGCGCCGAACCCGTAATGCCAGTTGATGTTCTCTCCGAGATATCCGCACACCAGCGGCGCAATCAACGCCCCCAGGTTGATCCCCATGTAGTAGATCGAAAAACCCGCGTCGCGCCGCGCATCGTTCTCCGCGTAGAGCGAGCCCACCAGCGTGCTGATGTTCGGCTTCAGCAGCCCCGTGCCGATAACGATGAACGCGAGTCCGAGATAAAACGTGTTCAGCGTCGGAATCGCCATCGAAAAATGCCCCAGCGCGATGATGACGCCGCCCCACAGCACGCCTTTGCGCAGCCCGATGATCCGGTCCGCCAGCCAGCCGCCCGGCACGCTGAACAGATAGATCATCGAGGTGTAGAGCCCGTAAACCGCCCCCGCTTTCGACGTCGAAAACCCCAACCCGCCCTTCGCCACCGTGGCCGTCATGAACAGGATGAGCAGCGCGCGCATCCCGTAATAGCTGAAGCGTTCCCACATCTCCGTGAAGAAGAGCGTGGAAAGCCCGCGCGGATGCCCGAAGAACCACCGGTCCCACTTCGCATTGCTCGGCGCATCGACGCGGCCCGCGGATGCAGTATCTGGCATTGGGTTTATTCTCGCAGCCGACCCGCTACTCTGGGATCAGACCATGCCGAAGCCTGTCACAGACCTCGTGCAGATCGAACGCCTCGGCACGAAGAAGCTCGCCGAGAACGAACGGTTCCGCAAGCACCTGAAGCGACACAATTTCTCCGACCTCCGCTTCCGCCGCATCGCCGAGGAGATCGAAGACCAGATCGATTGCCGCGCCTGCGCGAACTGCTGCAAAGTCGCCGAAACCGACATCACCCGCCGCGACGCCGCCCGCATCTCGCGCGCACTCGGCATGTCCGAAAAGGAATTTATCGAAAAATACACCACCTCTTCCGTTTTCGATGAAGAATTGATCCTCCGCCGCACCGAGCACGGCTGCATTTTTCTGAACGGTAACGACTGCACGATTTATGACGATCGCCCCGATACCTGCCGGAATTTTCCGCACCTCGTTCGCGGCGCCGGCTCGATCGAAAGCCGCATGTGGCAAATGATTGATCGCGCGACTTATTGCCCCATCGTCTACAACGCGCTCGAAGCGTGGAAAGACGTCGTTGGATTCCAGCGCGGCCCTGCCAAAGGTTAATTCAAATCCCGCCCGCCCCCCTGATTCAATAGCCGCGGCGGCGACACATACTGATATGGAGTCCGCGCCGCCCGATTTCGCCGCCGCCAGCCAGTCGGTCCTGAAATTCCTCCGCGCCCGGCTTGGCTTCGATCTTTGGATGGTCACCCGCACCGAAGACAAAGACTGGATCCTTCTGCAGACCGAGGATCACGGCTACGGCATCCAGCCGCCCGTCGTTTTCCGCTGGGCCGATTCTTTCTGTTCGCGCATGGTGGATGGCCTCGGCCCGCGCTTCGCGCCGCGCTCTTCCGAAGTGCTGGCCTACGCGTCCGCGCCGCTTGCCAGGCAACTCCCGATCGAAGCCTACATCGGCGTCCCGCTGCGCAACGCGGATGGCAGCCTCTTCGGCACGCTCTGCGCGATCGATCCGAAGCCGCAGCCGGAAGCGATCGCGCAGGATCTCCCGCTCGTTGAGCTTCTCGCCGAAATGCTGAGCAGCGTCCTCACCGCGGAACTGCGCGCGATCGAAAATCAGCGACGCACGGAACGCGCGCTGCGCGAGGCCGAAATTGATCTTTTGACGAACATCCACAACCGCCGCGGTCTCGACCGCCTTCTCGATGTCGAAGAGAAGCGTTGCGCCCGTTACGGCCAGGGCGCCTGCGTGATCGTAGTCGATCTCGATGGCCTGAAGGAGATGAATGACACCCAGGGCCACGCCGCGGGCGACGGCCTCATCCGCCGCGCCGCCGCCACACTCCGCGCCGCCGCGCGCGAGCAGGATATTGTGGCCCGCACGGGTGGCGACGAGTTCATTGTGGTCGGCCTCGAGTGCGACGAGATGGAAGCGCGCAGGCTGGTCGAACGTTTGCGGGAAAATCTCGAAGAAGCAGGAATCGCCGCATCTCTCGGCTTCGCAGTGCGCGAACCTTTGCACGGCCTCGTCGAAGCCTGCGCCGCCGCCGACCACGCCATGTATCGCAACAAAGCCGTTCGCAAGCGACTGACCCTGCACATCCCCATGCATTCGGATCAGGGTCTCGCTTACAACGGCTAAAATAGAGCCAGGACCATGCCTGGCACACATTTCGATCCGCTCATCCAGGAATGGTTCCGCGA
>CAZPZE010000514.1:0-3856 GCA_964590625.1 uncultured Solibacteraceae bacterium | reverse complement strand
CGTTATCGGGATTCAGCGCCGCAATCGAATTGGCGTAGAGGTTGTCGCCCTTGCGGCTCTTGCCATTGAACGTCGGGTTCGCGCCGCCGGTTGTCACGTAGAGCAGATTCAGCTCGGGATCGTAGGTTACCGGCTGCCACGGCATCCCGCCGCCGTGCGTGCGCGAATATTCATCGGGCCAGCTGTTGTAGCCCGGATCGCCCGGCTTCTGCGGCGTCGTGTACCACTTCCACTGCACGTCGCCGGTCTCGGGATCGAACGACTGCAGATAGCCCTGCACATCGAGCGAATCGCCGCCCATCCCCGCCACCACATGGTTTCCGATCACCACCGGCGCCGGCGTGCAGAAATACTGCTGTTTCACGTCGGCGATCTGTTTGTGCCACCGCTCATGCCCTGTTGCGGCGTCGAGGGAAACCAGATAACAATCCGGCGTCTCGAAGAACAGCCAGTTGGCATACATCGCCATCCCGCGATTCCCGATGTGGATGCCGCCCATCGTCTTCCAGTAGTAATGCCAGATTTCCTTGCCGGTGCGCGCATCGAGAGCCCAGGCGTGATCCGGCGCCGAGATATAGAGGGTTCCATTGACCAGCAGCGGTTCCGCGCTCACACGCGCGCCGGCGGTTGGCGTGCCCCAGAAATACGGATCGCCATCCTTATGCTCACCGCCGAAATTCGGCCCTTCCAGCGCCGCGTTCAGCTTGCTCGACCACGCCAGCATCAGATCCGCAACATTCGACCGGTTGATCTGATCGAGCGTGCTGTAATGCTTTCCCGAATAGTCGCCGTTGTAAGTCGGCCACGTATCCGTCGCGGGCTTCTTCAGAAGCGCGGGATCGAGTCCCTGGCCGAATGCCGCCGCGACCGCAATGGAAAAAACGATGAGCGTTTTCATTTGAGCGTCGCCAGGTAAGCCGTCAGATTGTGCATATCGGCATCAGTGTATTTGCGCATGAGATCGAGATGCGCCTGCAATGGATCGGTCACCACGACTTTCGGATTGTCGCCATTCCGCTCGAAAGTCTGCGGGTTTCCCGAAGCATCACGCACCGTGACCGAAAACGGCGAAATCTGCATCAGTGTTCCGCTGACCACTTTTCCATCGGGCAGGGTAACGGCCGCCGTCTTCGCAGTTGCCGGATTCCCGCGGCCGCCGCGCCCGCCTCCGCCTCCCGTCACCACGTGAAGCTGAATCGTCGGCGGATCATACTTCGAGCCGATGCCCTTCAGATCGCCGGTCACCGAATGGCACTTCGTACAGCCGCCCACGCCATGGAAGTAGGATTCGCCCGCTTTCGGATCGCCCACCAGCACATCCAGATACTTGTAAGCGCCGCGCTCGGACGCCACCGTCACGTTGTGATGCAGGAACGCCGCGATATCGGAAACTTCCTCGGGCGCCAGCGTGAATGCAGGCATCTTGCGCGCCGGCCGCCCCGTCTTCAGGAACTCGCCGAGATCCTTGCCGCCGACGTCATCCAGCACCAGCACAGACCGCACCAGATCGATTTCGGTCTTGCCTGTCCCCCCTCGCGCGTCTTCGCCATGGCACGACGCGCAGAGCATCGCAAACTTCGCCTTGCCGCGATCCACCGCCGCCATATCGAAATTGCGGCTGGACGTGATGTCCGTACCTTTCGGGAGATTCGCGCCGCCGCGGCCGCCGCGTCCCTGCGCGATCAGCCCGGCGCCGGCCACGAGCGCGAACACCACACCAATCACAAATGCCGGAGTTTTCCGCATCACAGCATATGCATTGTATCGGAACTGGTATTTCTGGTGCAGTGATTCTGCAGTTTGTGGGGCGGGTTGGAAACCCGCAGGTCGATTGTTAATCGGCCTGCCGCGCTAGGGAACGATGCCGCGGAGATTGTTCATCAGCTCAATCTCCTGCTCGGAGAACTGCCCGCGGAATCGCGGACTATCCATGTACTGCGTCCGTTCATCGTCGCTCATGGTGGAGAGCTTCCGCAGTTGCGCCGCGATCACGCCGCGCCGCGGCGGTTGGGTGTTGATGAGATCCTGCAGCGCCTGCCGGGCCTGCTGCCGGCGCTCCGGCGGAAGCGCCATCAGCCGCTTTTGCTGATTGAGGATACGCTCCTGCTGTTCCGGAGGCCGCTTCGCGAAGGTTTCCAGCCTCTGCTCGATGCGCGCGCGCTGCTCCGGCGGCAGTTTCGCCAGCGCCGCCGCGCGCTCCTCCGGCGACATCTGCGAGAGCCGCAACAATCGTTGCGAATTCAGTGCCTGCTGCGCCGCGCGCGCCTGCTGATTGGCTTCCTGCGCCGCTTCCCTCGCCGCTTGTCGCTGCGCCTGTTTGGCGGCCTGATTCTCGGCCTTCCCCGCGGCCTTCGCGGCTGGTGGATTCCTTGGCGCCTTTTGCGCGGCGCAGACGGCTGCGGACAGGCACAAAGCCAGCATCAGGCTCGCCGATCTCCCGCTCCTGCCCATCGCGCCCATCCGCCTAAAAGACTCCCTTTCGCCTGTCGCCGTTACCGGCCTCTACATCACATCCGCAGGTGGCTTCGCCGCCGCACCGGACGCATCCACCGCTTCCAGCAACTGCATATCATCCAGCGTGCGCTCCAGCGAATCGCCTTCCGCCGCCGTCATCACCACCGCCGACCCCGGCTTCGCCGCCGGCGCCTGACTCCGGTGATCCATCACGTAACCGGTCGCCACCAGCGCCATCACCGCCGCGAGCGGAACCACCTGCTTCCAGAAATTCGCCCGGAACGCATCCGCAAATCTCTCGCTCCATGAAGGCGCGGCCACCTCCGCGTCGATCCTTCGCCACAGCTCCCGATTGAAGCCCGCACTCACCGGCTCCGGCTTCCATTCATCCAGACTGCGCCACACCGCCGCCTGCGCGAGGCTCATCGCTTCGCACCGCGAGCACTCCTTTGCGTGCCGCTCGAACCCGGCCGCCTGCGCCGCGCTCAGCGTTCCCGCAATGTAATCCAGCAAAACGTCTTCACCTGGGCAATGTGTCATGGCGTTACTCCAGTAGCTAAATGCGCCAGCCGCGCCCGCAGCGTCTCATAGGCGCGGAACAGCAGGCTCTTCACCGCCGATTCCGAACATTCCAGCGCCTGTGCGATCTGCGAATATCCCATCTCTTCGTACTTATGCATTAAAACCGCTGCCCGCTGTTTCGCTGGCAGCGCGGCGATCGAATCCCGAATTTCCTGCAGTCTCGTTTCGTGGACCATACTCTGCTCCACCAGCGGCCGGCTGTCTCTCAGCTCACGCAGCGCAAGCTCGTTGCCGCTCTTCTCCACCGTCCGCCCGGCATCCAGTCGCTCCGCCGCGCGCTCATGCCGCTCATCCCGCAGCCAGTTCAGCGCCAGGTGCGATGCAATCCGGAACATCCAGGTCGTGAACTTCGCTGATGGCTCATAGGAACCGCGCGACCGGTAAATTCGCAGAAACACCTCCTGCGCCAGTTCCTCCGATGCCCCCGCATCCTGTACCATCCGCTGCAAAAAGTGGACCAGCGGATTGCGGTGCTTCTCCAGCAGCACACGGAAGCTCTCGTCGTCGCCTTCGCGCACGCGCAGCATCAACTGAGCGTCGAGATCGGGCGCCGCCACGGCCTCCATATCCGACTGAACCCGTTCATCCATGGATAGTTGCGGTTCGAAGTACTATGCCACGTTTACCGCGGATTAAATTCGTGCCGCGGAGCCCGCCCCATCAGCCGCCGGATCGCCTCTTCCGGCGTCCGCCCGTCATTCAGGACCGCGTGCATCTCCGCCGTAATCGGCAGTTCCACCCCATGTCGCTCCGCCAGGTGGATCGCCGCCGCCGTGGTCCGAACGCCTTCCGCCACCCCCACGGTCGACTCCATGATGCG
>CAZPZE010000513.1:0-7112 GCA_964590625.1 uncultured Solibacteraceae bacterium | reverse complement strand
GGAGCTTCGCGGTTCGGCGTGTTCAGCATTTTCATGGCTGCGAATGCGTCTTTGGCGTCGTGCTCCATGCGCCGGTCGCTCGTGGAAGCGTACATGCGCTCGAAAATGTTCGCTGCGTTCTGATTGCTGAGCTGAAGCTGCCGGGCGGCGCCAATCGCGATGGCCGGGAGATCGCCGCGAAGCGTGTGAGGCAACTGCGCGCTGGCGGAGATCGCCCGCAGGGGCGAAGTCTCCGGTGTGACCGGCAGAAGCGCGCGATTCAGCCAGCCATCGCCGACTGTTTTTCCGGGAACGCCGGATTCCATGTAGTCCTGCGCATCGAAATGCGAACGCGAAGGATCCGGCGAACCGGCGGCTTCAACGATTGCGAGCTCACCACGGTCCCAGAGAGGCTTCAGGGGCTGGAGCGCGGGGTGGAATCCGAAACGGCCGTCGAGATCGATCGCGGGCCCGAAGCCTGCGGGGTTGACGGTGGAGCCCTTCGGCGGCGCGACAGCGATCGCCGGCCGCATTTCGTAATAGTGCTTTTCGGCGAAGGGGACGACGATGTTGAGGCCATCGGCCGCACCGCGCTGGAAGATGACGACGAGGACCTTGCGACGAGTTCGCGAATCGGCTTCCGCCGCGCGGGCGAGCCATCCCGGCGTGGAGCCCATGCCCGCCACGACCACCGCCGAGCCGCGTAACAACATGCGTCGAGTCAGCATCGAATTACCTCCTGTTGAATTCCGGAGAGCCGAGTATCAGTCCGGCCATCACGGGCGGGGTGCCGTTGCCCTGAAGACCGTCGCCCAGAGCTTCGAGGGTTGAGGGGGAGAGAGGGCGGCCCATCAGCTCGCGCGCGATCGCCTGGGCATCGCGGCCGCCCCACTGGTCCATGTCGAGTTTGAGGCCGGGGAATTTACCGGAGACCAGCGCCGCCGCGAAATTCATGCGGCCGAGAAGATCGGATGTGCCGAGCCAGCCATCGCCGGTCAGCGGATATCCGTTGGGTTCGACTTTGCCGTAGATCGGTTCGCCGAGATCGGCCACCTTCTGGGAGACGACGAGCGGATCGAACGACGTAGCGCCGATGGCGCGAATCGCACTGACTACCAGTTCGAACGGTGATTTCACCTTGGCCTGCCACGCGCCCTCGGAGAAGAATTCGGGCGAAGAGAACATCGTTTGCATCACGGCGCGAAGGTCGCCATCAGTTTTGAGGAAAGTGGCGGCCATGCGATCGATGAGCGCGGCGGGGGGA
This sequence comes from uncultured Solibacteraceae bacterium, assembly GCA_964590625.1. Classification (GTDB taxonomy): domain Bacteria; phylum Acidobacteriota; class Terriglobia; order Bryobacterales; family Bryobacteraceae; genus BOG-234. The sequence goes on along the minus strand of CAZPZE010000513.1, from coordinate 5,869 downwards.
TCGTCAGCTACGAAGCGCTGCGCGAGCTGCTTCGAAATGAAGTGCGCGGTGGAGGGATGGCGCGAGAGTATTTCGATCACTTCGAGGCCGTCCTTCTCACCACCGCCCGCGGCGATCTTGTGGCCGAGGACGGTTTTCTCCCCGTCATCGTGCATCGCGGAGAAGAACTCGAAGCGAGGATCTTCCGGGCTGTGGACGGTCCAGCCGGTGAAGCAGCGCGCGACTTCGATCACGTCCTTCTGGGTGTAGCCGCCGCCGACGCCGAGGGTGTGGAGCTCCATGATCTCGCGGCCGTAATTTTCGTTGAGGCCGCGGGGCTGATTCGGATTGGGCATGCCGCGGAAGATCACGCCGAACGGACGCGCGAAGGGCCCAACCTGCATCCGCTCGGGCGTATCGGTGGACATCGACTGCCAGTTATCGAGATACCAGAGCATCGCGGGATGCTGTGCGGTCGCAAGCAGCAGGTCTTTGAAGTGACCGAGGACGTGCGGGCGAATGGCGTTGTTTTCGTAATCGGCCAGCACGGCACGGTAGGCGTTGTTCACGAGTTGAACGTTCTTGCCTTCGAAGACGTTGAAGTGATTCAGCCAGAAATCGGTGAGGACTTCTTCAAGCTGGCGCGACGAGTAAACAGCGCGGAGAACGCGGCCGGCTTTGAGATCCATGGACATCACCTGCATCGGCGCGCGGCGTATCATGCCTTCGCGGCGGAGTTCGGGAAAATCCGCAAGGACCTGCGGGCCAACGGCGCCGGCGACCTGGACACGCTTCTCGGGATCGAGACGATCGATAAGCTGGTGAACCTCTTCGGGCGTCCCGCGCATCAAAATAGTGCGCTCTTCCGGCGAGAGCAGCGCGGTCAGCGGCGGATTTCGTCGCTGAGCCTCCGCCTGGCGTTGTTCCATCTGCTCCCGGCGGTCGTCTTCCGCTTCCTTGCGAATTTCGGCGGGGAGGCTTTCGAGATTAGTGGGCGGCAGGTCGGCGAGAATCTTCTTGCGCGCCTCCGGATCCAGCGACGAAAGGACTGCCGTCCTTTCCTCCGCTGTTCCGTTGAGCAGCTTGCGTCTCTGCTGAGGATCCATCGTCTGGAGCGGCGACTGAATGGCAGCCATCATCATGAGCTGCGGATTGCGGGCGTATTGATTCGCGACGGCGGCGGGTTGCATCCGCAGGGTTTCATACGGTTCGAGAGCGGCATCGAGTGCCGGGTTTTGCGGAATGCGTGCGGGATGAAGCTGGAGATCGATCCACTTTTCGAGACCCATGCGGCGGACGGCTGCTTCATCGCCGGGCCGCGGGCCGAAGGTGAGACGGTCGAGCGCCTGAACAATCTGGCGGTCGGCGGAGAGCTTTGTTTCGAATGGGTTCGCGGAGAATGCGGAGGAGATCGCAAAGATCAGAGCGACAGATGCCGAAAGCAGAGCGAGTGCACGGTTCCTGTTCACGGATGGCCCTCCGCACAAAATCCGGAGTCTGGTTCATTATATGCGTGGGAAGGGTCGATGATTGCTAATAATTTCATCAAATCGGGCGGTTTGAAACCGGACCGAAACGAGGTAACCATTGCGCCATCAATAGCTGTCTGATAGTATCGATTAGGCAAGAAGACACCGACTCCCGGGCGTGCCGGAAGTCAATCCAAAAATCCAACCATGGAGTTCAAGCAACTAATTTAATGAGTTTTACCGTGTTTTTGGGCAACCTGCCCACTTGGGTCACCGCGGACGACATCAAACAGTGGCTGTCGGCGGAAGACCTTGTTTCGGATTCGGTTAAGGTGATTCGGAACCACGAGACGCAGGAATCCAAAGGATTCGCGTTCGTGGAAGCTCCGACACAGGACGAGATGCAGGCGATTATTCGCCGGTTCGATCGCGCACCGCTGGAAGACAAGATTCTGCGCGCCAATCCCGCACAGCCCACGAAGGGAGCGCCCAGCAGCAAGGGCAGCTCCGGGGCTCCGAGATCGGACAACGCGCGGGGCGGTCGCAGTGACCGGCGGTCCGGCAACGGCAGCGGGGCAGCCCGCAAGCGCGAAGCCGAGCCGAAAAGTGCGTTCGCAACCGAACTGGCCAAGGCTCTGTAGTTTTCGCTTTCGTCCCCACCGTCAGCAAATCCCGATTTTGTTACGCAGCACACCTGTGACGAGCGCGTCACAGGTGGCGGACCTTCCTGTTGCCGATTTCCGGCGATTTCACGCCACTTTCTTCAACGGTTGCCGGCGTGCCATACTGTGGCCGATGTTTGCAACCGCTCGACCCGGGAGAGACACTTTTCTTCGTGGTATCAGCCTCTTTCTGGCCGGAGGGTTATTCTTCAGCGGCCTGGCGCGCGCCGATCAGGCTCTGGTTCGCGCCATGGCCGCATCGAACGTCAATCAGCAATACGTAGTGGAGAGCGTTTCGCTCGCCGGGGTGGAAGTCACTCACTACCGTGACTCACGCCTCTCTCCGTCGCTGCGGCGGCGTCTCTCTGCACTTGTAGGAGTTCCGTGCGACATGTCCACCATCACGGACCTGGCGGGCAAACTGCGCTCAGCACTACATCTGCAGGAGGTCACCCAGCACCTGACGCGCGGCAGCTCGCCGGACCGCATCCGGGTGGATTTCGAGCTGGTGCGTCCGGATGCTGCGTTCGATCTTTCCGTTCCGCGTTTCCTCTATGAATCCGACCAGGGCTGGACGGCCGAGGTGAATGCCCGGGCGCGCCTCCGTGACCAGTCGATTACAGTCGGGCTGGGCAGCAACGGGGACGACCTGGTGGAGCGATTCACTGGTTTTTCCACGCGTTACGAGGATGGGCGCCTGTTTTCCAGCCGGCTCAAGTTCGCGGTGGGTATTGAGGGGTACCACGAAACCTGGAATCCATCAACGCGGGTCGCGCTTCTGGGAGCACCCGCACAGAACGGGTTAAACGATTCCGTGGCTGATGCGTCTAACCAGTTTGCTCTTTACCGCTCACGCCGGAATATCGCTCCGGCGCTGACGTTTGCGCTTTCGAGGGAGCTCTCTGTGTCCTTAGGTGCGAGCTTTGAAAGCATGGAGATGGAGGCGCCGCCGATGCCCGGGAGCGAGATGTCCAGGAGTGCCAACGCAGCCACCGGCGAGGTGAATTTCGGCTACACCCAGGAAGGCGCCGAAACCGAACAGCGCTGGGACGCGAAGTACGCGGTTCGCGCCGCGACGCGGCAACTGGGTTCGGATTACGTCTACCGGCGGCAGAGCTTTTCGCTTCGCTATCTCTGGCGGCACGGCAAGCACACGGTGACGGACAAGGTGATGGCGGGCAGTATTACCGGCAACGCGCCGTTGTTCGAACGATTCGTGCTGGGGAACAGCTCCACGCTGTTCGGATGGGACCGGTATGCGATCGATCCGCTGGGCGGCACCCGCATGGCGCACAATTCGCTGAGTTACGGGAGGCGAATCCAGCAGACGACGGCCGAGGTGTTCTACGATGCCGGCGTGATCGGCGAAGGGGATAAGCTCGGAACACTGCGGCACTCGGTGGGATTTGGGGTGCGGCAGGGTATTTTCAACGTAGCGATGGCTTTTCCGCTGTTTGAAGGGCGCGTCGCCGCAGTTTTCATCGCGGGTATGAACTATTGATTTCACGCCGGGCGGCCATTCGCGCGATACTGGCGGCCCCTGTGGCCGGTGCGCTCCCGTCTGCCTTCGCGATTGAATACAACGAACATCGCCTGCTGCCGCGGATTGAGGGCGAGTATCTTCACGTCAGCGCTTCCAACTTCAGTTTCCTGAAGGGCAACCCACTGCAGCGGCTCAAGGATGGCGCCTCGGTGGCATTCGTGGCGCAGCTCATCGTTTCGGACGACCCGAACTACCTGGTGGCGAACGCGCGCGCGGTAGCCCGCTTCGCGGTGAGCTACGACATCTGGGAAGAGCGGTTCTCGGTTACGAGAATCACGGATCGTGCCGATCAGAACCGGACGATTTCGCATCAGCTTGCGCCCGCGGCGGAAAGCTGGTGCCTGGATAATCTGGCTATCCACCGGACAGAGCTGCCCGCGGACAAGCCGCTCTACATGCGGCTCGATCTGCGGGTGGAAGATCCGAGGGATCAGTCTGGCGTGATTGGCGATTCGGGAATCAGCCTCTCGAAGCTGGTGGAAATTTTCAGCCGGCCGGTGCGGGATAAGCAGGATCGCTATCCCACATGGACGGCGGGACCGATCCGGCTCGAAGACATTCCAAAGGGAGCACGCGGGTGAGCCTGCGGACGCGTCTGGCGCTGGTATTCATTGCGGCTACGCTCGTGCCGCTGGGCCCCACCATCTGGCTGACCACCAATCTGTTCGAGCAGAGCCTGACGCCGGCAGATCAGCTTTCCTCCGTTTCACGCGCGCTCGAAACCACCGGCCGCGAGTATTACAAACAGGCTTCGAACCAGCTCAGAGAGGATGCGGCGGCGGGCACGATCAAGCCGAAAGTGTATGCGGGCGCGCTCGTGCCGGACGCGGTTCGCGATTTCCGGGACAGCGACGAAGCGGAGCTCTTTTCGAGAGCGGGCGATGGCGGATCGATTCTGCGCTACATGAAGCGCGGGACCGCGGACGATCCCGACGCGGTGCAGGTTTGGGAGCGGCCGCTCGGTATCCGAATGAACGACCTGCAGCGCCAATACAGCGATGCGCGCGCGACGGCGTCCCTCGATCTGCGGCGCGGGTATTTCGTGGTGTGGGGCGTGCTCATTGCAGTGGTCTGGGTGGTGTCGCTCGGCCTTGTCTGGATTGTGGCGACGCGGTTCAGCCGCCCGATCGCGAATCTGACCGAAGCGCTGCGGGCGCTCGCGGGAGGCGATTTCCGCGTGCGGGTTCCAACCGATCGGACCGATGAAATCGGACTGGCGACACAGGCGTTCAATCGCACAGCAACGGAGCTGGAGCAGAGCCGCGACCGTCTGGTGCATCTCACGCAGCTTGCCAGCTGGCAGGTGCTGGCGCGCAAGATGGCGCATGAAGTGAAGAATTCGCTGACGCCGATCCGGCTCACGGTGGAAGAGATGGTGGCGCGCGAGAGCGATGCCTCCGGTGCGGGACGCCGGGCGTTTCTCGAACAGGCAGCTTCGATTGTGGTGGATGAGATCGAGTCGCTCGAACGGCGCATCCGGGCGTTTTCGGAGTATTCGTCCGAGCCGCCGGTTTGTCCGGAAACGCTGGATCTCACGGCGCTCGTTGAAGAGCGCATCGCATTCCTGAAGACCGCGCATCCGGAAGTGGGATATGTGGTGCAGGCCGCGGCGAATACGCCGAGCGCGATTGCGGATCAGGATCTGGTGAAAGGCATTCTGGTGAACCTGCTGGAAAATGCGGCCGAAGCCGCGGGCGAAGGCGGCCAGATTCTGGCGAAGGTGGTGCCGATGGACGACCGCGTCGCGATCGAAGTGCACGATTCCGGGCCGGGGCTGAGCGATCTGGCGCGCAAGTCGCTGTTTCAACCAACCATTTCATTCAAGAAGCGCGGGATGGGGCTGGGGCTCTCGATTGCGCGCAAGAGCGCGCTGCTTTCGGGTGGCGACATTCTGCTGATTGCGGGAGAGCTGGGCGGCGCCGGCTTCCGCGTGCTTCTACCGACGGGGGCAAGCCATGCCATTGCGGCGAATTCTGGTCGTTGACGACGAGGAGAATATTGGCCGCTCGCTGCGGATGATTCTGGAGCGCGAGGGCTATCAGGTGAACGCGGTGCGTTCCGCGGCGGAGATGCGCGCGTTCCCCGAACGTGCGCGGATGGACCTCTACCTTTTCGACGTCCGGCTGCCGGATGCGAGCGGGATCGATCTGCTGCGCGAGCTGCAGGCGGCGGAGATTACATCGCCGGTGATCATGATTTCCGGGCACGCGACGATT
>CAZPZE010000512.1:0-4107 GCA_964590625.1 uncultured Solibacteraceae bacterium | reverse complement strand
CAGCGTTTCAGACGCCGCACGGAAAAGGATTCGATAAATTTCTTCCGCGTTCTGCAGTGCCAGCCTGCCGATCTTGTCCGGCAGCGTAAACACGACGTGGAAATACGGAACCGGCAGGAGTTCCGCCTCTCTTTCCGCCAGCCATTTCGCGCGCGCCATCGCCTGACATTTCGGACAATGCCGGTTGCGGCATGAGTTATAGGAGATGACCTGATGTCCGCACGTATCGCATTGCTCCACATACTCCACATGGCCACCGAGCGCGGCCGTGCGGCAGTCGCGGATTGCGTCGAATGCCTTTCGCTGATGGGCGCCGATCACATGGCCCCATTTCGCGAAGAACTCCTTTTCGTAGATGCGGAAGACATCGGCCACTTCGAGCCGATGTTCTTTCACGGTTTCTTTGGAACGGAAGAACGAACAAGATCGATCGAGTCGAGGCTTTCCAGTGGACTCTTCGTGGAGCGAACGGCGCTATCGGAGAGGTGCAGATAGCCAGCCGTGGTTCTGAGATGCGCGTGACCCAACAGAGCTTGAATCACGAGCAGGTTCACTCCTTCGTCCAGCAAGTGCGTCGCGAAGGCGTGGCGCAGCGAGTGCGGGTGAACCGGCTTGGCGATTCCGGCTTTTTTAGCGGCCGCCTCGCAAAGTTTGAAAACGCTACCCGTTGCAATGGGACAATCCGCCTTTTTGCCGGGAAAGAGCCACTCGGTCGGACGCTTCCACTTCCAGTACGCCACAAGCACATCGCGGAGCGGCTCCGCCAGCATCACTTGCCTGTCCTTATGGCCCTTGCCGCCGCGAACCCAGATCACTCGGCGCTCGCGGTCCAGATCGGAGACTTTGAGCTTGGTCACTTCCGACACGCGAAGCCCCGCGCCGTACATTGCGGCCAGAATGGCCCGGTGCTTGAGGTTCTTTGGTGCTTCAAGCAGGGCTTTGACTTCGGCTTTGCTGAGGATGACGGGCAGCTTCTTCTCATAGCGCGGCAACGGAATCCGGTCGATCAGGATTCGGCGGCGCAGCGTGTTCTGGTAAAGGAACCGAAGCGCGGAGACGGACTGAATGTAGGAAGAGAGCTTTACGCGCTTTTCATTGAGCAGAAAGAGTTGATAGGAGCGGACGTCCTCCGGGCCGAGCTTTTCGGGTGATTTATTGAAGTGTTCGGCGAAATCGGCAACGCAGCGGATGTAGGCCCGGACTGTCGAGGCGGAGTAATTGCGAATGCGGAGATCCTCCAGCATTCGTTGTCGTAATGGCGTCATCGGTGAAACCTCCACCGATTACGAGATCAGAGGAAAGCCCGCCTCTCGCGAACCGCTGGGCGGCACACCCGGATTTAACATAATCGCGGGACTCCGACGTTCGAAAAAGAGCCGTTTATGTGGCGAGAACGCGCATAATTTTACGTAATATATCTTATGCGACTTTCCGGCCAGCTTTGTGCGAGTGGCGTGATCCGCCCCGGAGCGCTACTTCGACGAGATGCCGACCGAGCGACCACTTGGCAATAAGGCGGGGAATGAATTGGCGCTGACAAACGCAGTACTACTGGTCACCGGGGAAGTCATGTTGGGGTAAATCCCCTTTGCCGCGCATGGAGGCCCCCTTCCCTTGAGAGCGTCAGGCCCAGGTGTGCGAGCGCGACCACAGGAGTACGTGCAAAACTGTTAGCAGCAAGGCCTTCGACCTCCGGCATGTAGATTGCTATGATTCCGGAATGCGTCCGACCCAAGCCCGATGGATACTTGCAGTCACCTCTTTCGTCGGCGCTCCATTGCCGATCTCCCCGGGAGTGGCCTACTCGCAGACGAGTGTGGCAAGATTCGAGGCCGCGTCTATCAAGCCCTGCAAGGACATGAACGAAGCTGGCGGCAGATCCGGAGGTGACCCCGCTAGGTTGGTTCTAACTTGCAGGCCTTTAGCGGTGCTCATCGAAACGGCATACCTCGTCTACGCAACCGGTCACTTCAATCCGACCGCGACCGCATCTGTCATAGGAGGCCCGCCTTGGATCAATTCCGACCTCTATCGAATTGAAGCGGTAGCGGAGGGCGCTCCGGGCCAGGAACTTATGAAGGGGCCGATGCTTCGGGCGCTCCTCGCAGACAGATTTAAGCTGAGAATTCATCGTGAGAGCAAAGAGATCCCTGTCTATGATCTGACCGTGGCAAAGGGTGGCCCCAAGCTTCAGCTTGCGAAGCCAGGAAGTTGCATGGACCATGATCATCCTGCTCCATTCACGCCCACAACTGAGCACCCAGTTCCCCGAATATGCGGAGGATTGTTTGGCTTTGACGTGTACGGTACGACGATTGCCAACCTCTGCGATCAGTACTCGGCCATAATGGACCGGAAGGTCATTGACAAGACTGGGATTACCGGAGTTTTTGACGTCCATCTTGAGATTAACTATGCCGACCTCTATTCGGCGGGCATACCGGGGCTCGTTGATGCGTCGGCCCTTCAGCCTCCGACATCCGATGTGGAACGCGCGGCAAAGTCGTCCGCAATTCGGGACGCACTACTAAAGCTCGGGCTGCGGCTCGAACCGGGCAAGGGACCTGGCGAAACGCTTGTTATCGACAATGTCGACCGGCCGAGCGAGAATTAACTACCTCTTAGCGCAACCTATAATGTCGGCCTGTGGTCGTCAGCTCACTCCCTGTACATCAACTGGACGTCAAACGCCCCAACCACGAAGTGGCTACTTCGGGCGAATAGTCCGCGACTCGGACGCGGCGGCGGCCAGTTTGCCCCGGATGTTGGAGCCGTGGGGATGGGGCAGCCCTGCTCACAATTCGAACGTTCAAAATGAGCACCTGTCAGATTGCCGCTTGCGGCTTAGTTAATGCTTTTTATCAAGAGTATTGTCCGCCGATGAATCCGGCGAAATCACCCGTTCCGATCAACCTCCGAAACCGCCTCCTAACTTCGGCAGAGTTCCGTCAGCTCAAGGACGTCCCGCCCGAGGTTGAATGGTTCCACAACCTCGATAACGCCCACACCGTCCGCGCAGACCGGAACGCGATCCGGGAATTCATGGCGTTTGCCGGCATCCGTCGGCCGGAGGAGTTCCGGCTGGTGACACGGTCACATGTGATCGCATGGCGTGACTTGCTTGCAAGTCGAAGTCTCGACGCGCCCACCATCCGGCACCGGCTCTCAGCACTGGCTTCGATCTTCGAGTATCTCTGTGAAAAGAACGCAGTCTCCCACAACCCGGTCAAGGGTGTCAGGCGACCACGGGCCGACAGCCACGAGGGGAAAACGCCGGCCATCTCGGACCAACGGGCGTAAGCTTCTCGCGCAACCGCCGGAACAAACGCTCAAAGGGAGAAAAGATCGGGCAGTCCTGGCCACGCTGCTGTATCACGCTCTGCGGCGGGACGAACTCTCAAAACTCACCGTTAAGGATTTCAATCAGGAGCGCCGTGGTGTTGCATTTTTTGTAGTTTCAGGCAAGCGCAGCAAAACCCGCTACATTCCCCTTCACCCGATCGTCCGCGCGCTGATCCTCGATTACCTCGAAGCTGCCGGTCACGGAAGTGACGCCGACGGCGCCCTGTTCCGGCCCCTGCCCCAGAAGCGCTATTTAGGTTCTTCAAAATCGACCACCCCCGACGGCGTCTACAAGCTGGTCCGGGACTACTCCGCCCAACTCGGGCTCGAGATCGGCGCTCATGCCCTGAGGGCCCCCGCGGCGACCAACGCTCTCGACCACAAGGCGGAAATTGCAAAAGTTCAGGAGTGGTTCGGACATGCTGATATTTCGACTACGCGACTCTACGACCGGAGGAAGGCCAAGCCGGAAGACAGTCCGACTTTCAAGGTCAGCTATTAGCCCTCCACGAGGTAGACGGACGCTCTGCCACTGGCGCCAGTGACAGATGCAAACCGCTGTTTTCAAGAGTGTCTGGACTTTGGCCTTTGACAGATCATGCATTGGCATAACAAACAGCGGAAGCGATCGGAAAGGAGCATTTCTCCGGCTTCGTAACGGGAGCAGGGGAAGCCGCAAAGCCGGAGAAATTCCGGATGCCGAGACCGCGTCCCCAGACATCGGCGCGAAGCTGATGCAGCAGGTGCTGAGTGGAGATGCGCGGA
>CAZPZE010000511.1:0-1502 GCA_964590625.1 uncultured Solibacteraceae bacterium | reverse complement strand
ACGCAGCCTTTCAGCAGTTCCAGCATGCCATCCGTCATCGCGCCTTTATTGACCAGGTCTTCGCCCAGCAGAACGTTGTTGCCGAACCGGCGGATGGAAAGCAGCGGACCGTCGACCGCAACCGGCGGAATGGCGGCGTTGACGCGCGAGCCATCCGGCAGGCGGGCATCGACGAGCGGCGAGGATTCGTCGACGCGGCGGCCGACGCGCGCAACAACCTTCTCAATGATGCGCAGCAGATGGTTGTTGTCTTTGAACTCCACCGAAGTGCGATAGAGCTTACCGCCGCGTTCCACGTAAACCAGACGCGGCGTGGTGACGAGAATATCGGAGATCGTGGGATCGCGCAGCAACGGTTCAAGCGGACCGAGGCCGAAGACTTCATCGAGAACTTCCTCGATGACGCGCTCTTTTTCCGCGAGGCTGAGAGGGGTCTTTTCCTCTTCCACCAGACGCGCCACGGCGGCGCGAATCTCGGCGCGCGCACGCTCGCCCGCGAGCGAAGAGAGCGCTTCGAGATTAATCCGGTCGATCAGCTTGCGGTGGATCGTGAACTTCAGTTCCTGATATTCCGCGCCGGTCCCGTCCCGGTTCGTCATTCGCGTGACCCAGCCAGCCTCGGGACGTCCAGCTGGTGTATCGGTGCTCATCGGTATGGTTGACATAGTTATTAAGCGCGGCTACTCCGCATAAAAGAAAGAAATCGTCCAAAGCCCGACGGCGCCTGCGCTCCGGCCGCGGCGGTCTGCTTCGATTCGGCATTTTTGGCTTGCTTTCCGGTTTGCTTCGCCGCCGGGTGGGCCGTTTCCGGCGACATCATCGATTTCGAGAGGGCGGTGAGTTGCCGGCCGAGCGTGGAATCGTCGCCGAGCAGCCGGCCTTCCGACCAGGTTTCGTAAAGCGCCTCGCGGTCATCGCTGAAGACGGCTTCCGGACGCAGGCCCAGGTACTTCTCGAGATTGTCGAGATCCGGCTTCTGGCGTGGACCGACCTTGTTCACCATCACGCGGATGCGGTTGCTCGAGCGGCTCCGCTCTTCGGCCACGCGGATAAACTCGCGGGCATTTTCAAGGACGAGCAGATCGTCCGTAACGATCAGATAGAGCCCTTCCGTCTCGGGCAGCATGTCCAGAGCGGCGGCGCTGTGGCAGCGGCCGAAATCGAGGACCGCGGCGGGATACGTCATCCGGATGAAGCGCAGCAGACGGGCGAGCTGTCTGGGGTCAGCGGGATTCCGCTCGCCCAGTTCTTCGGGCGCTGCGATGAAGTCCAGATTTTTTCCGTGGCGCGCGACGAGCGCGTTCCAGTAGTTCAGGTCCATGCGATGCATGTTGTCCACCGCATCGCGCAGCGTGTAACGTGGTTTGGCCTTGAGCATGAAACGCAGCAGGCCGGCATCGAAATCCAGATCGGCGAGGAGCAGGGGCTTATCACTGGCTTTCGCGGCCGCGGTGGCGACGTGGCTTGCGAACGTGGTGGCGCCGCATCCGCCCTTGGCCGAG
>CAZPZE010000510.1:0-5782 GCA_964590625.1 uncultured Solibacteraceae bacterium | reverse complement strand
CGGCATTCCGGGCGTCTCACTCACCGGCACGGCCGCAGAAGCGGCGGTGGCTGTGGAGGAAATCCAGCGGCTCTGGCCGGATGTGATTATTCTCGATCTGCAACTGAAGAGCGGCACCGGTGTGGATGTTCTTCGCGCCGTACGGCGCAGCCAGAGAATGGCTCCGGTCAGCATTATTTTCTCCAGTTCTCTCGATCATTCGTACCGGCAATTCTGCCGCCGCGAGGGCGCCGATTTTATTATCGATAAAAGTGACGATTATTCCAGACTTGCTGAAGTGGTACGCTCAATAGCCACGGGATTTGCCGGAAATGGATTTACCGGACGATTGCGCCCAGGAGAGAACTGACAGAACCATGGCAACATCCGAACAATTTCGAAAACTCGCCTGGCGACTGGCGGACTCTCAGGAACGCGAGCGGACGCGCATCGCGCGGCAGCTGCATGATGACCTGGGGCAGGCTCTGACCATCATCAAGATGAACACCGCCTGGCTGCTCGATAAGGGCGCGGGTGACCCGGCAGCGGCCGCGGAAAAGCTGAAAGCTTCGCTCGCGCTGGCCGATCAGGCGATCCGGACTTCGAGGAAGATGTCTTCCGAACTGCGCCCGGGAATTCTGAGCCTCGGGATTGCGGCGGCATCCGAATGGATGGCCGAGGATTTCATGGAGCGGACCGGCATCCGATGCGAAGCGCAGATCGCCGATAACGACGAACTGACTGACGATGCGGCCGCCGCCGAGATCTTCCGGATTCTGCAGGAGACGTTTGAAAATATCCGGCTGCATGCGGGGGCGTCGCAGGTAAAGCTCACGCTCGTGCATTCCGGATCGCAGCTCATCCTGCGCGTGCAGGATAACGGCAAGGGGATCACGGAGGATCAGATCAACGATCCGCGGTCACTCGGGATCCTCGAAATGAACGAACGGGCGGCGCGAATCGGGGGCGCCTTTTCGATTCAGGGAAGTTCCGGAACCGGCACGACGGTGACGGTATTCGCGCCAGTGCGGCATTAGACGATCCGGCCCGCTATTCTGCGCTACATCGCGCCGCCGCATCGCGGTTTCACGCAAGGCCGGGATTCCGCCGTAGCCCGCATCTCAACGCAAGACAGCGATTTCCGCCTGCAGCGCCTGCTGGTACGCCGATTGCGCGTCTCAGGGCATGATGATACACAAGCTCGATGTTCGCGGATTACTGGCGCTCGTTTGTTCCGGGTTGCTGATCGGCAGCCTCGTCAATTGCGGGGGACGTCGAGTGACTCTGCCGGAGGTTCGTCCAACGGCTGAGGTGTACGAGCCCCTGAACGCGGAGCTGAAGAAGTCTTATCTGACGCTGTTCGAAACGGCGTCTCGTCTCGAATACAGCAGTTCTGAAATCGCGAAGATGCAGGAGTACCTGAATCAGGCTCAGGACTATTGCGTGGGGCGCTTTGAAAACGTCTCGAAAGAGTATGACCGCCGCACGGACGAGGACCAGAAGGCTCTGAAGAAAACAGGCCTCCCGGACGCCGAAAGACACGATCTTCATTGCCGTATTCAGGATTCAAGAGCGCTGCGGGCACAGGCGGAAGTCATCGCGCAGCATGCGATCCCTGTGGCGTACGAGAACAAGCGGGCAAAGCTGGAGCTGATCCAGAAGTGGCCGGCGGAACTCACGAACATTCGCGCCAGTATTGCGGATGGATCGTATAAATCCCGCAGGTGGGCTGATGTCGAGGACATCGGTTTTCGCGAAATCGAAAAGAACCAGAAAGACGACATCAAGCTCGGCCAGGAGGCGGTCAAGGATTTGAAAACGACCGGCCTGATGCCGAAAGAGATCGATGATCCAGCCGTTGTCGACTACGTGAAGCGCGTAGCGCAGAGAGTGGCGGCGAATTCGGACATCCAGGTTCCTCTCCAGGTCACTGTTCTGAACTCAAAGGAGATCAACGCGTTTGCTCTTCCCGGAGGATTCGTGTTCATCGAACGCGGACTGCTGGAGGCTGCGGACGATGAATCCGAGCTCGCGGGCGTGATTGCACACGAGATGTCGCATGTGGTCGCCCGCCACGGGCACAGGCTCATGAAGAAGGCGACGATTGCTTCGATCATGTACCAGGCTGCCCAGGTAGCGGCCGTCATTCTCACGGGCGGCGTCGCGGGGATCGGCACTTACTATGCGCTCCAGTATGGCTTCTACGGCCTGGGGCTGACGCTGAATCTGACGCTGCTCGGAGTGAGCCGTGATTACGAGCGGGAGGCCGATCAACTGGGCATCCAGTATGCGTGGAAAGCCGGCTATGACCCCGGCGGCTTCGTCCGGTTCTTCGACAAGATTGCGACGAAAGAAGGATACGTCAATGGAGCGAGCTGGTTCCGCTCCCACCCGCCGTTCTATCAACGCATGGTGGAGTCCGAGCGGGAAATCCTGTACATGCCAAAGCAGACGGCCGGAATCGTGAACACGACCGAATTCGATGCGATGAAACAGGCGCTCTCGAAGATCAGCAAGAAGGCGGAGGAGGAATCGAAAGACAAGCCCAGTCTGGTTGCGCCGGAACAGGGTTGCCCGGCGCCGTCCAAACTTCTGTACGAGGCGGATCAGCCGATCGAGGCTATATGTTCCACACCACAAGTAAAACCGGCCGTAATCTCCGAAAAGCAGCACTGATCGTGGCGGCCACGTTCGCGCTGGCGTGGGTCCGAACCGCTGCACGGACCGCACCTCAACCGGTCTCCCTCTATCTGAATGTGGAGAAGGGGGAGGGTCTGATAGTCGGGCTGAAACATGAGAATTTCCGGCTGTATGTGGATGGGCAGGGGCAGCACTTCCGTCTGGAGAAGCCGGAGGAGCCGGCGTCGGTGGCGCTGCTGGTGGAATACAGCGGTTCCTCCGGCTATTTCCTGGAGGATCTGGATGCGTCCATCGAGGGATTCCTCAAACATGCTCCCGAAGGCCACTGGTACGGGCTGGCGACTTACTCGCGCGACCTCGAAATCCACACCGACTTCACGAAGCAGATCGGCCAGGTAAGGGCAGCGTGGTCGGAACTCGGAACGCCGAGGTGGAATGACATCAATACGTACGACGCAGTCTACGAGATGCTGGACAAGATGGACCGGCTGCCGGGGCGGCGGATCCTGATTGTGGTCGGTTCCGGCATCGACAGCTACAGCGGGCACACGCTGGATGAAGTGAAGGAGAAGGCGGAGTCGACAAACGTCACGATTTTCGTGGCGGGTATCGGTTCATTGTTCCGGGGCAGACTGGATCCGTATCTGGGAATGTCCGGGCGTATGACCTTCGCGCAGGCGCAGGCGTTCCTGCAGATGCTGGCCACGAAAACCGGCGGCTTCGCGTGGTTCCCGAATCAGTTCGGCGCGTTTCCGGATGTGATGCAGGGAATCATGCAGAGCATCGCGACGCAGTACCGGCTGGTTTATGAGCCGCCTCCGCGTGCGCCAGGAAAGTTCCAGAAGATCAAAGTGGAAGCGTTCCGAATCGTGAATGACAAGCGGGAGGACTTCCGGGTCCTCGTGAGAGAAGGCTGGCGTTAGGGTTTCATTCGCGTCAAATCAAACGCAACTGAAGTCGCGTGTCGGCTGGCGCTGGTCCGTCAGGACGCGGCCCCGATGCGACCGCAGCGGTCTTGTGACTCACCCGGCCGGCGCGATTCACAATCGCGCGCAGGATGTCATCCTGCCTCACCTTGCGCTGGCGTTAGTCCGTCAGGACGCGGCGGACGGTTTCCAGAAGAATCTGCCAGGTAAAAGGCTTTCTCAGGGTTGCCGCGACTCCGAGACGTGCGGCGGTTTCGCGGTCATCGTCACCAAATGCGCCGGACATGGCGATGATGCGCAGTTTGGGATGGCTGCGCCGAAGATGGCCGATCATCTCTTCCCCGCCCTGAACATCCATCACCATATCGGTTACGACGAGATCGACGTTCGGATGCTGGGCCAACTGGTCGATCGCTTCTTTTCCGTTGGCGGCCTCATTCACGCTGAAGCCGGCGTTCATGAGGAACCGGCGCATGGCGCGGCGGACGGGAGCGTCATCATCGACGAGGAGAACGCTTTTCTGCGATACCGGGCGGGCGAGAAGCTGCCGCACTTTCTCGCCCAGAGTTTCCGGCGTGAAAGGCTTGGGGAGATAGGCGGCGCCCTGCGGCACGGAGGTGGCCGCGATGGCTCGATTCGTGTAGCCGGAGATGAGGAGGATGCGAATCCCCGGGCGCGCCTTCTGGATATGGACAGCCAGTTCGTTGCCGTCCATGCCGGGCATCACGATATCGGAAATCAGAAGGTCGAGGCGGCCCTTGTGCGATTCGCAGAATGCGAGCGCCTGCTGGCCATTGGCAGCGTTCCATACCTTGTATCCGAAACCTTCGAGCGCTGTCACGATGAGAGTTCGGACGTTTTCCTGGTCTTCGACGACCAGGATGTTCTCGGAGCCGCGAAGATCGGCCGGAGCGATGGACGCGCTGACCGCGATGGGCTCATCGGTTCTCGGGAAGCAGAGATGAAATGCCGTTCCGCTTCCGATGCGGCTATCGACTTCAATCTCGCCGCCCATCTGCTGCACGATGCCATAGACGGTAGCGAGGCCGAGGCCCGTGCCGCGCTCGCGTGACTTCGTCGTGAAGAACGGCTCGAAAATGCGCTCGAGGATTTCCGGCTTGATGCCGCTTCCTGTATCGGCCACAGTCAGCTGGACGAATGGCTGAGCTATCGGGGGTGCCCCGTCCGCGCGCTGCGATTTGCGGGTGATGTTGCGGGTTTCGATCCGCAGCGAACCGCCGGAGGGCATCGCATCGCGCGCATTGACCACCAGATTGACCAGAATCTGCTGGACCTGGACAGCGTCACCGCGGACGTTGGCGAGATCGGGAGCGAGATTCATCACGAGATCGATCTGGCTTCCGATCAACCGGCGCAGCATGCGGGTCGTATCCCCGATCACGTGATTGAGATTGAGAACAACGGATTTCAGCAACTGCTTGCGGCTGAACGCCAGCAACTGCTGGGTGAGCTTCGCGGCCTGATCTCCGGCGGACCGGATCTGGCGCACGTCGTCCAGATAGCGGCGGTCGCCTTCGGGCGCGCCGAGAAGCAGCTCGCAATAGCCGTTGATGACGGTCAGCAGGTTGTTGAAGTCATGCGCAATGCCGCCGGCGAGTTGGCCCAGGCTCTCCATTTTCTGCGACTGGAATAACTGCTCTTCGAGCCGCTTGCGATCGGTGATATCGCGGTTGATTTCGAGGAACCTGCCGGGAGTGCCCTCGGCGTCCGGCCGCAGGATCTGACGGCTGTCCACCGTCACCTGCTTCCCGTCCCGGCAGGTCTGGATGAGTTGCCCTTCCCAGCTATGCCGCGCCCGTAGCACTTCATCGATTTCCGACACGGGAACCGCGGAAGAGGTGCGGAGGAAATCATGCATATGCTGGCCGATTGCTTCCTTTTCACGCCAGCCATAGAGAGCCTCGGCCCCGCCGTTCCACGCCACGATGCGGCGGCGGGAATCGGCGATGATGATGGCATCGTTCGAAAGGTCGATGAGCTCCGCCTGATGCTTCAGAGCGTCGCGCTGGCGTTTGAGGTCGAGATCGGTTTTTTCGCGCGCGATTTCGATTCGGGAGAGAAAGTTCACGCTGCCAGCGAGGAAGAAGACCAGAGCGACGATGGTGAGCACGGAGAAGATCGCCAGCCCGAATTCGGGGCCATACAGGCCGAGGTTTTCGCCGCGAAGAGTCAGCCATCCGGCGGCCAGCGGGACGAAGACCGCCATTGGAATGAGA
>CAZPZE010000509.1:0-8683 GCA_964590625.1 uncultured Solibacteraceae bacterium | reverse complement strand
GCGCGGCTGAAGATTCCTCTGCTGGGCGACGCGCTGCGCAAGGCGGAAACATCCCGCTTCGCGCGCGCGATGGCCACACTGGTGGGCAATTCGGTGCCGCTCGTGCAGTCGCTCCACATTTCCGCCGGCATTCTCTACAACAGCCGCATGGCGAATGCCCTCAAAGATGTCGCGCAGGGAGTGAAGCGCGGCGAAGGGCTTTCGCAGCCGCTTACAAAAACGAAGATGTTCCCGCCGCTCGCCTCTCACCTGCTCACGGTGGGCGAAGAAACCGGCAAGCTGGACGTGATGTTCACCCGCATGGCGGATATCTACGAGGAAGAGACCCGCTCTTCCATCAAACGCTTCACCTCGATTTTCGAGCCTCTCATCATCCTCATCATGGGACTGATTGTGGGGGCGCTCGTGCTCAGCATGCTGATCGCGATCACCAGTATTAACGACGTAGCCATTTAGTCATTCAGGAGACCACATGACGAACGACCGATCTGACCTTTGCCAGGAAATTCTCATTCAACGCCGCCGCAATCCGCGGGCCGGCGTGACGCTTATCGAAATGCTCGTGGTGGTCACGATCATCGCTCTGTTCGCGGCGATCGTCGGACCGAAGCTGCTCCACCGCAGCGACCAGGCCCGCGAGGTTGCGGCGAAGCAGCAGCTCGCGGCGTTCCAGCTCGCGCTCGGACAATACAAGCTCGATACCGGCACGTTCCCCACTACAGAGCAGGGACTGGCCGCGCTGCGCCAGCAACCGCAGGGCGTCGAGCAATGGCATGGTCCCTACCTCGAAAAAGATCTCGCCAACGATCCCTGGGGCCACGCCTACGTCTACAAATTCCCCGGTGATCACGGCGATGAACCGGACATTCTCAGCTATGGCGCCGACGGCCAGCCGGGCGGCACCGATCTCAACGCGGACGTGGTCAGCTGGAAGTGACCTGTTGTTGCCAGCGCCGCGGCGTCACGCTGCTCGAGATGATGATCGTGGTCGCGATCATCGCGATTGTTGCGGCGGTCTCCTTCCCTGCTCTGACGTCAGGCCTGGCCGGCGTGCGGCTGCAATCGTCATCGGGTGAACTCGCCAGCTTTCTCACCGCCTCCATGAATAACGTGGAGCGCCATGAGGAAGCGGAGGCGATTGTGGTCACGCCGAAATCGAACCGGCTCGATGTGTATACGGCGGCTTCCGGCGAGAAGCCTGCGCGCTCGTGGCAGGCGCCTTCCGGCATCACGCTCGAAGGGGATGATCCGCACCGCTGGCTGCTGTTTCCTGGCGGCGCGTTTCCGCGCGTCTCGCTCGTGCTGCGCAATGAAAAAGGCGCGCGGCGATCCGTCGAAATCGATCCCGTGACCGCCGTGCCGAGTATCCGGCGGGTGGGAGACGCGACGCCATGACGAAATCCGCACGTGGTGGTTTCACGCTGCTCGAAGTGCTGGTCGCCACCGTCATCATGGGTGTGGCCGTCACCGCTCTGATCAGCGGGCTTTCGCAGTCGGTCAAGAATGCCGGCCGGCTGAGGGATTACGATCGCGCCTCCATGCTCGCGCGCGCGAAGATGAATGACCTGCTGCTCGATAACCAACTGCCGTTTGAAGGCTCCGAGGAAGGCGCGTTCCCGGAGGATCAATCCGGTGGCATTCCGAGCGGCTGGAAGGTCGAGCTTCGCCCGTTCGAAGCGCCTCCGAACGCCGGGCCCGGCACGGTCATTCTGCAGGAAGTTGCGCTCGATGTCTGGTGGGAACCGGCATCCGGCGGCCGCCGCGACCTGCGCCTCCAGAGCTACCGGCCGCAGATGATTCCCATTCCGGCGGCGCCTCAATGACGCATCGTTCCCATCCAGAAGCCGGCGTGACTCTGATCGAAATCCTGATCGCGGTTTCACTGCTGAGCCTTCTTTCCGTCGGGGTTCTGATCGCGATGCGCATCGGCTTCAATACGCTGGATAAGGTCGATTCGCGCCTGGTCACCGACCGCCGCGTCTCCTACGCGCGGCGCATTCTCGAAAGCGAGATCGCGGGATTCACCTACGAATCCGCGGACTGGCACGCCGGAACCCCGGAAAATCGCGTTTTCCCTTTCACACAGTGGGAGCCGCAGACGATGCGCTTTGTCACTTCCTATTCGCTGCAGGATAGCTGGCGCGGAAGACTGCAGATCGCGGCGCTGCAGGTGATTCCCGGCGAAGAAGGCAAGGGCGTGCGGCTGATCGTCAACGAAACGCCGTATACGGGCACTGTTCAGGCGGGAAGCCTGATCGACTCGGTCGACACGGATGGCACCGTGCATTTCGCGCCCGTCACCGCCGGTCCGCAATCATTCGTGCTTGCGGATCACCTGGCTTACTGCCGCTTCTCCTATCTCGTACCGAAGCCCGAAGCGCCTTTCCAGATGTGGATGACTGCGTGGACCACCGTTGGCCGCCTGCCGATGGGGGTGCGAATCGAAATGGCGCCGCTCGACAGTGAACTCACGGGCCTGCATCCTTCGACTTTGGTCGCCGCGCTGCACGTCGATCGAACACCAGGAGTTTTCTATGCGGACCAGTTCTGAACGCGGCTCGGCGCTCCTCATGGTGCTCTGGCTGACGGCGGCTCTTTCCGCCATCGGCGTGGCTGTGGCGAGCAACGTCCGAGGCGAAACCGAGCGGACTTCCACGGCGGTCGATGACGCGAAATCGTACTTCATCGCACGCGGAGCGATCGAACGTGCGGCGCTGCACATGCTCTGGCGCGGCTATGCGGACGACGCAGGCCGCCCGATCTATTTCCAGATTGGGCAGCCTCGCATGGATTTCGATTTTCCTGAGGCCCAGGCGACGGTCGAGATCATTCCGGCCACCTCCAAACTGAACGTCAACACCATCCGCCCGGAGGATTTGCTCCGCCTTTTGACCGCTTTGCAGGTGCAGATGGCGGATGCAACGGAAATTACGTCGGCCATTCTGGACTGGCGGGCGCCGCTCGATCCCCTGCACCCGAGCCCGTTCGATTCCTTTTATCTCGGCCAGACTCCGTCTTTTTTACCCCGGCACGCGTCTTACCAGCAAGACGACGAACTTTTGCTGACCAAGGGCATGACTCCGGAAATCTATTACGGCGATTCGCTCGACAACTCGCACAGCGGGTTGCGCGACTGCCTGTCCATCTACGGCACTGATTACGGCATTGATATCAATACCGCGCAGCCCGCAACGCTGCTGGCGCTGGGGATCAGTCCGGAGGATGTGAAGGCGATCGTGGATCGCCGCACCGCGCAGCCATACGCCGATTTCCGCGATGTGGAACCGGTGATCCAGGCGCTGGGGCCCGTGGGACAGCGGCTCGGCCTCGGCGGCCGTTCGATTTACACGCTGCGCGCCACCGCGCGGCTCAAGCGGGCGGACGGAACGCTTTCCGATATGCGCCGCAGCATCGCCGCGCTCCTCCAGATCAATTGGCCCGGCAACAGCCGCAAGCTGCCCACCGGATTCCAGGTTCTTCGGTGGTTTGATCGGTCATGACGGCGCCGGGAACTATCGCCACGGAACAGACCGCTCTCGCGCCGTCCGTTGCAACAGCCGGTTCTGCGTCCGCGCTGCGGCGCGCACGGATCTTCGGCACGGGTTTCGGCATTGCGATTTCGGGCGGCAATCTCGAAGCCGTGATCGTGCGCTCGCGGCCGTCGGCTTCGGTGATCGTCGCGTCGACGGTTGTCACAGCTTTCGCCTCGCGTCCTGCCGCGGAATGGGGCTCGGAACTGCTGGGCTTTCTGGCGGGCGCCGGCGAGGCGCAACTGGTAGCGACGGTGGTTCTGCCGCGCGAAGAGGTCATCGTCCGAACCGTGCGACTGGCGGGCGTGGCGGAAAAAGATATCGCCTCCGCGATTGAGCTGCAGCTCGATACCATTCATCCCTGGGAAGACGAACCGGTGGAATGGGCGTGGTGGCGCGTGACGCCCTCCGATGTGGTTGTCGGCGTCGTCCGGCAATCTGTTCTCAACCACTACGAAACGCTTTTTTCGGAAGCGGGCATCCCGATGGCGGCCGCTACTTTCTCCTCGGCCGTCATCTACGCCGCTCTGCGGCTCAGACAAGGGTCGCCCGCTTCTATTTTTTGTTATTTATCCGCGGCGCCGGGCCGCATCGAAGTATACGGCGAAAGCGAAGCGCGCCCCTGCTATTCGGCAGGGTTCACGCTCGCGCCCGAACGCGCGCTCGCCGTCGCCCGCGCCGAGCTTCGCATCGCGCCGGATCAGCCGGCTCTCGAACTGAGCCAGGCGCTGCCGGAAACATCAGGCGCTTCTCCGCTGGCTGCCGCCGCGGCGCTGGCCGCTTCCGCGCCGCTGCTGCTGCGCTACGCCAACCTGCTGCCGGCCGAACGCCGCGCATCGCACGATCGCGCCCGTTATCTGCTGCCGATCGTTCTGGGCGGTCTGCTCGTGCTCGCATTGCTCGGCGTGTTTGTGGCATTTCCTCTGATCAACGAACATCGCTACAACGCCGATCTCACCGCGGAATTCAACCGCCTGCAGGCACCCGCGCTCCGCGTCCAGTCCATCGATAAACAACTCGCCTCGCATCGCGCCCGTATTGCCGCGCTGGATGATTTCCGCAAACGTCCGCAGGCCGATCTCGACGTGATGAATGAACTGGTCCGCATTCTTCCCCAGCAGGTCTGGACCGACACGATCGAGATTTATCCCGAGCGGGTCGTCCTCGCCGGCCAGGCCGACCAGGCGGCGCCGCTCCTGAAACTGCTCGATGGCTCGCCGCTGTTCGAGAACTCTAAATTCGTCACATCTGTGACCAGGAACGGCACGGTTGACCAGTTTCGTATCGAGACCATGCGCCGCGGCCGTGCGGGAAGGACCACGCCGTGAACCTTTCCAAACGTGACCGCACAGCTCTGATGATTCTCGGCGGCGCTGTGGGCATTTTCCTTCTGCTCCAGTTCGTTATCCTGCCGGATAACGATGCGCCGGCTTCCGCGCCTGTCACGATGAGCACGGATCAGCTTCGCCAGCGCGTCGCACTGCTGCGCCAGACCGCGGCAAGTCTGCCCGTGCGTGAGGCGCTGCTGAAGCGGACTGACGCCGATCTGGCCGATCGCGAGCGCGGCGTCATTCAGGCCGCCACTGCCGCCGAAGCGCAGTCCGAAGTGCTGCAGACCGCGCAGCGTATCGGCAAGGCGAATGAGATCGACGTTCATAGCGGTGACTTCCCCGCCCCGCGTGCATTCGGCGATTACGCGATCGTCTACACCAACGTGTCGTTCGATTGCCATATCGAGCAGCTGCTGAATTATCTGGCTGATCTCACGCGGGAGCCGCAGCTCGTTGTTCCTTCCGAAGAGCGCATCACTGCCACCAATCCGAAGGACAAGACGGTGACCGTTCGTATGCTGCTCGCCGGCGTGGTCGCGAAAAAGCTGCTTCCGGAAAAGAAAGGGCTGGGCGTGTTCTGATGGCGGCCAAATCCAAACTGATCGCCCTGAACGCTGCCCTCGCGGCCGGTCTGGTCCTTGTGATCTGGCAGGGCGCGGAAGCCTGGAAGGATGCGCAGGCTCAGCGAAACGCGACGGTCAACGTTCCGGTTAAGAAGATCACGCCGCCGCCGATGACGCCAGCGAAGAAGCCGGATGCCGTGCAGGCTGCCAACTATGCGGACGTCGCTTCAAAGAATTTGTTTTCGAAAGACCGGAATCCGACGGTGGTTGTGGATCCGCCGAAGGTTGAGCCACCGAAGGTGATGCCTCCGCTGCCGGTGGTGTACGGCGTTCTCGGTCTGCCGAGCGGCGTTAAAGCCATCATGGCGGAGCATCCCGGAGCGCAGAGCAAGCCGGTGCAGGCAGGCGACCAGATCGGCGAATTCAAAATCGTCTCGCTCGATCTGCGCAAAGTGAAATTCGAGTGGGAAGGCCGGGAGCTCGATCGCAATCTGGATGAGCTGTCGGATCGCTCGGCGACTCCCGCGGCAACCGCCGCCGGCAACGCGCTGGCGAATCAGTCGAGCGGCCCCGCCGTTGCCCCGCCTCCGCCATCGCAGCCCGCGCAGCCCACTTCGGCCGCTCTGGGCGCGGAGTCAGGCAGCGCGGATGCGCCCACGCGGCTCTGCGTGCAGGGCGATAATTCTGCGATCGGCAGTGTGGTGGACGGCTACAAGAAAACCGGCGTCGCAACTCCCTTCGGCACCATGGGCTGCAAGTGGGTGAAGCAATAACAACGATTTTGAATTTCTCAGGAGTAAACGTAATGAAAAAAGTACTGACAATCGCGCTCGCTGCTGCCTTCGGACTGGCCGCACAGGCTCCGGCCAAAACCACGCACAAAGCGACCGCGCATAAGACACCGGCGAAAGCCAGGGCTGCAAAGACTTCGACGCCAAAGGCGCTCGAGATACCGAAAAACGCGGTCGCGCGGCCGGACGGGACTTATGCCTGGACCGATAAACAGGGCAAGAACTGGGTCTTCGCGAAGACGCCGTTCGGCGTTATGAAGACCGCGGCGCAATCATCTGCAACCGAAACACCCACCGTCGCGAACGCGAAAGCGATCGACGCAGGCGACAAAGTCCGGTTCGAAACCACCACTCCGTTCGGCGTCATCAGCCGCGAAAAGAACAAAACGGATCTGACGGACGAAGAGCGCAAACTCTACGAAAGCCAGAATCCGGCGCAGCCCGCCAAACAGGACTAATTCGATGACAGGATCCTCCGCAACGAAAAAAGACCGTCCGCGCGCCAGCCGCGCGGGTATTGCTGCCCTCGCAGTCGCGGCGGGCGCGGCCATTCTCGCGTACGCGCAGACGCCCGCGCCGCAGCAGCAGGCTCCCGCCCCGGCTCAAACGCCAGCGGCGCCGGCTGCGCAGCCTGCTCCCGCGCAGCAGCCGCAGGGAACCGTTGTCGGAGGACTCAATTTCCGGAATGGCGCGCCGCTTCTCGATGTCATCGATCTCCTCGCGCAGGAGCTCAGGATCAATTACGTGCTCGATCCGGCCGTGAAGAGCGGCAGCACGGTTGTGATGAACACCTATGGCGTCGTGCACGATCTCGATCTTCGCCAGCTTCTTGAAACCATTCTGCGGATGAACAACCTCACGATGGTGCAGGTGGGCAATGTTTACCGCATCGTGCCGTCGGCCAATGTCGCGGAGTTGCCGATCTCGCCTACCACGAGTTCCGACGCTTCGAAGTTCGCGGAAGACGATCACGCTGTCCTCAATCTGGTCTTCCTTCGCTACATGACGTCCGCGGAAATGGCGAAGGTTCTCGATCCGTTCAAGGGAGAAGGCGCGAAGATCACCTCG
Source organism: uncultured Solibacteraceae bacterium (assembly GCA_964590625.1). Lineage (GTDB taxonomy): Bacteria > Acidobacteriota > Terriglobia > Bryobacterales > Bryobacteraceae > BOG-234. The sequence goes on along the minus strand of CAZPZE010000509.1, from coordinate 1,400 downwards.
TACGATCCGGCCAATCTCCTCATCATTCTGGACAGCAGCCGGAACATGAAGCGCACGCTCGAACTCATCGGGATGTTCGACAGCGATACCTTCGCCGGCCAGCGCGTCCATGCGTACGAAGTGAAGTACGGCCGGCCGACTGATATCGCGAAAGAGCTGGAGAACGTCTTCAAGGCCTACTCGCTTTCGAATTCCAAAGGCGGCGCGGTGCAGTTTGTTCCGCTCGACCGCATTAACACCATCCTCGCGGTGGCGCCGAATCCCGGCGTATTCACGGAAGTCGAATCCTGGCTGGCGAAGTTCGATATTCCCGCCAAAGTCACGGCGGGCTCGGTGACCAACTACGTCTATCACCTCAAATACCAGCGCGCCGAAGTTCTTGGCGCGGCGGTCGGAGCGCTCTACGGAATCCCCGTGAACTACGCGCTCGCCAGCATGTACATGATGTCCTCCGCCAATACCTCTTATCCGGCGACCGGCGGTGTCGGCGGTTACGGCGTGGGCGGGTATGGGGCGGGCGGCTACGGCATGGGCGGCTACGGCATGGGCGGATATGGCGGTGGATACGGTGGCTACGGAAGCTATGGGGGGGCCTACGGCGCTCCCGGATATGGAGGGGGATACGGCGGCGGCTACGGAAGCCCCTACGGCAGCCCGGGCTTCGGGGCCGGATACGGTTCTCCTTACGCCACGCAGATGCAGCCGCAGTCACAGGTCGCGAATCCACTCGCCGGAGGGGCTGCCGGCGCAACGGCTGCAGGCGGGACGGCCACCGGCGCAACAACTGCAGGTGTCGCGGCCGACCAGACCGGGACGTACCTGGGCGCGCAGCAGTTCGGCTTCGAAAACCCGAATAGCCCCCGCATCGTTCCGAATCCCTTCGATAACACCGTACTGGTTCGCTGCACACCCGAGCAGTGGGACGAAATGCAGGGTTACCTCGATAAGCTCGATATTTCTCCGCGCCAGGTGCTGATCGAAGCCAGAATCTATGAAATCAATCTCACGGGCAGCTTCTCCGCCGGCCTCGAAACCTATCTGCGCAACCGCACCGGGACTTCCCGTACTCTGACCGGTTCGGTAGTGGGTACCGGCGGTGGCCCTCCAGCGCTCAATCTGAGCGCCGGAACCCTCGTCGGCCAGGCGCGCGAGCTATTCGCGGCACTGAACGCGCAGGAACTGAGTTCTCGCACGAAAGTCATCTCCTCTCCGAACATCATCGCGACCGACAGCATTCCGGCATCGATCACTGTCGGCGATTCCGTCCCGACGCTGAGTTCGCAGGGCGTCAATCCCGGTGTTACTTCCGGCGGCAATTCGCTCTTCACCAACACCATCTCGAACGTCAGCACCGGAACCGGCCTGAACATCCTGGCGCGCGTGAATCCGAGCGGTGTCGT
>CAZPZE010000508.1:0-4261 GCA_964590625.1 uncultured Solibacteraceae bacterium | reverse complement strand
TTCAATTATCCTGTCGCCGTACTCAGCGTCCCGTTCCACATCCTCACAACCTCGCTCCCCTCGGGTGCCGTGGGACAGGCTTACTCGCCACTGACGCTTATCGCGGTGAGCGGAACGCCCGTGTACACGGACGGCGGACCGCCCGAGTACACCTGGTCCGCGGGCGGCCTCCCCGCGGGCATGAGCATATCACCGCAGAGCGGAGTGCTCAGCGGCACGCCATCCGCCGGCGGAACGTTCTTCGTGAATTTCGCGGCGACGGATTCGGCCTCCCGCGTCGCCAGCGCGACTCTCGTCCTCAGTATTTCCGGCGGCGCGGCCCCACCTCCTCCGCCGTCACTCACCATCACGACATCCACGGTGCCCAATGGAACCGCGAGCGTGCCCTACGGACCTCTTGCCTTCTCAGCCAGCGGCGGCAACGGTGTCTATTCGTGGTCGGTCAGCGGCCAGCCCGCCGGTCTTGGCCTGAGCTCCAGCGGTATTCTGAGCGGCACGCCGACCGCGTCCGGCACTTTCAGCTTCACGGTCTCGGTCAGCTCGGCAGGCCTCTTCGCGCAGCGAAGTTACACCATTGCGATCGCGCTCGGCGCGCTCAGCATTCAGGGTCCGGCCAATCTGGGCGGCTTCGCGCCGTCCGCCGCCATCTCCGCGGCGTACACGGCGTCGGGCGGTTCGCCGCCTTATCAGTTCTCGGCGCCCGGAATACCCACGGGCCTGGCGATCGACGCTGGCGGTCATCTCACCGGCGCTATCGCGCAGCCGGGTAACTACAACTTCACCGTGGAAGTGACCGATTCGCAGCCTGTCACCACCGGTATAAATGTGAGCGTATTCGTCCTCGGAATCAACGCCTCGTCACTGCCGGACGCATCCAACAACATTCCCTACCAGCAGACTCTGAGCGCTGTTGGCGGCAACGCGCCCTATACGTGGAGTCTCAATGGCACGCTTCCCACCGGCCTGTCGCTTTCGGGCTCCGGGGTGTTGAGCGGGACGCCGGTTTTGAGCGGCACCCCCACAGGACCGCAGACGTTCACATTCGCGGTCTCGGTCACCTCGGGTGGCGTCACGACTTCGAAGAACCTCAGCCTCACCGTTTCACTCACGCCGCAGCCTCTCTCGATTCCGGGCGCGGGCGGTACTCCCATCGCGCTTCCGGATGGCGCACTGCAGGCCGGCTACGCGCAGGCGCTGCAGGCGGCGGGCGGCATTCCGCCGTACTCCTGGAACTATCAGGCGGGCACCCTGCCCGATGGCCTTGGTCTCGATTCCTCCGGCAACGTTTCCGGCATTCCCGCCAAAGCCGGTGCATTCGCATTCACCGCGCAGGTTCGCGATTCCGCGGGCGCCACTGCATCAGCCGGGTTCTCGGTCCAGGTCGATTCGAATCCGCTGCGCATCACTAACAGCTCGCTGCCGAACGGCATCGCCGGCACGGCCTATCCGACGCAGGCCTTCGGCGCCACCGGCGGCATCGCTCCCTATACGTTCACAGAGAAAGGCGCGCTGCCCGACGGGCTCACGTTCACGAATGGCCAGATCAGCGGCACGCCGACCACCGCCGGTATTTCTTCCATCACCGTGACCGTGGCGGATTCCTCCGGCCTCACCGCCAGTTCGGAATTCCGCATCGCCGTTACGCCTGCGCACCCCGATCTGATCATTTCCCATAGCTCGTTCTCGTTCTCCTTCAACGCGGGCGCGACCGTGCTTCCGTTTGGGCCCAGCACGGCTTTCGCTTCCGTGAGCGCGAACACTCCGCAACCTCTCGGATTCACCACGGCGGTAACGCCCGCTGCTTCCTGGCTCAGCGTGAGCGGCGGCAATAAGACGCCCGACACCATCGGCATCTCGCTCACGAACCAGGCGCTGACGCTCGCGGCAGGCACGTACAAGACTTCGATTGTGGTCACCTGCGCCGCCGCCGGTCTCGGCGCAAGCGCGCCGTGCGCCGGCAGCAGCCAGAGCATTGACGTGACGCTTACGGTGCTCAATACGCCGCCGCAGATTATCGCCAGTCCGGACACGCTCTCCTTCTTCGCTCAGACCGCCAATCCGCAGACGCTCGCGAATACGCTGATTCTCGAAAATGCGGGCGGCGGAACTATCACCGTCAACTCCGTGACTTCGGCGCAGAACTTCATCTCCATCTCCGGAACACCCACCACGCTCGCCGGCAGCGCCTCCGCGCCGGTCACGGTCAGTGTCAATTCCACTGGCCTTTCCGCCGGACTGCATCAGGGCTCGATTCTCGTCACGACATCGGCGGGCTCGGTATCTGTTCCGGTTTCGATCCTCGTTTCTGACGGCGCGAACATGACGCTCAATCCATCCGGCACGCAGTTCCAGATGGTGGCGGGCGCGGCGCCCGGCAATCCGGGCGGTTCGTTCTCCGTCTATATTGCTTCGAATACGAGCGTGAACTGGAACGCATCGGTCCAGCCGGGAGCTTCGTGGCTGCAACTCACTAACGTGACGACTTCGTCAAGCGCCACCTCGCCCGGCACCGTCAGCTACTCCATCAATTCCGCGGCGAGCTCGCTCGCGGCCGGCGCATACTACGGCACCATTCGCGTCACTTCGAGCGGCGCGGTCAATTCGCCGCAGGATTATCTTGTGGTTCTCAACGTCGCGCCGAAGACGAGTCTGATTCAACCCGATCCCGAACCAGGCGGCCTCGTCTTCATCTACGACGGCACCACCGCGCTGCCCTCGCAGAACGTCAACGTCTACGCCGGGTCTTCCGATCCGCTGACGTACTCGGTACAGTCCGACAGTTCGTGGCTCTCCGCGTTCGCCGCCACCGGCACAACCTCTTCCAATTCGCCGGACACGACTCGCGTTTCGGTGGACGTCGGCACTCTGACTCCCGGCATCTATCGCGGCGGCGTCAGCTTCCAGTTCACCAGCCCTGGCGCGAGCACGGATGTCCGCACGGTCAACGTCACGCTCATCTACAAGGGCGCGCCCAACACGCCTGCGGCACGTACGGGCCTGCGGCCGCTGCAGACCTCCGCGAGCTGTACGCCGACGGCGCTCGTTCCCACCCAGACAGGCCTCAACAATTCGTTCTCACAGCCCGCCGCGTGGCCCACGCCGCTCAAAGTGCGGGTGCTCGATAACTGCGGCAATGCGATCACGAGAGGTCAGGTGGTCGCGACCTTCTCGAACGGCGATGCGCCTCTCGCGCTGAGTGCCGCCGACGCCACGTCCGGAAATTACATCGGTACGTGGACGCCGCGCAATGCTGCGTCGCAGATCACGATCGCGGCGCGCGCATCGGCGCAGGGATTCTCGCCCGCAACCATCCAGATCGGCGGCCAGGTAGTGCCGAGCGCCACGCCGGTCCTCACGCCGGATGGCACGCTCAACGCCTTCGCGCCTGTGCTTGGCGCGGCTGTGGCGCCGGGCACGATCGTGCAGATCTACGGCTCGAATCTTGCCGCTCAGCCGACCCTCGCATCCGCGATTCCGCTGCCGACGAAGATGAACTCCACCGCGGTTCTGATCGGCGGTATGCTCGCGCCGCTGTATTACGTGAGCTCCAGCCAGATCAACGCGCAGGTGCCGTTCGAATTGCCCGCGGGCAAGCAGTATCAGGTGATCGTGAACGCAAATGGAGCGCTCAGCACGCCCATCCCGCTGCTCGTTACCCCGTCGGCGCCCGGCATCGCCGGATTCCCCGCGGGAGAGGTGATCGCGCAGCATCTCGATGGGCGCCTCGTGAATGACGATGCGCCGGCTGCTCCGGGCGAAATCGTAGTCTTCTACGTCGCCGGCATGGGCCTCACGAATCAGAACGTGGCTTCGGGCGCGGGGTCGCCGTCAACGGAGCTTGCGACGCCGCTCGATACGCCGACGGTCACGCTCAGCGATATTCCAGTGACCGATATTCTCTTCGCTGGATTGACGCCGACTCTGGTTGGGCTGTATCAGGTGGATTTCCGCGTTCCCGCGAATGCGCCGAACGGAGATCTGACCCTGGTGCTGACGCAGACCAACGGTCAGAGCAACGCGACCGTAATGGCCGTCCACAACTGATCCTCCAACTCTACGTGGGGCCGGGCTTCGGAAGCTGTGAATGAATTGCAGCTTTGCGGCAAGAATTACTTTGAAGTGTGTAGCCTCGTGTTTTCGTCCGACGTCATAACAGTGAATGACCAACTCGGATCGCAAACTCGTGTTTGGCCAGCCCACCCGGGCAGTGGCTGCGGCGCCTCGCGTGCGTGATGTAAATCGGGATCAGATGCTGATGCTG
>CAZPZE010000507.1:0-1660 GCA_964590625.1 uncultured Solibacteraceae bacterium | reverse complement strand
AATCCATCTGTCCCCGCGGCAGCGCCCGCAATTGCTCCATCGTCAACCGCGCCTCCCGCAACGGCTCCGCCGGCAACGGCGCCACGGATTGGAGCGCCACCGGCGACAGCTCCGCCGGCAACGGCGCCACGGATTGGAGCGCCACCGGCGACAGCTCCGCCGGCGACAGCCCCGCCAGCGACAGCCCCGCCCCCAACGGTGCCTCAAATTGGAGCGCCGCCCGGGCCCGTGCCGCCATTCGGACGTCCACAAGGTGGTGACCGATAGGTGAGAAGGATGAACTACCGCCGCGGAATGACACTGGTCGAGCTGATCGTGGCATTCACGATTCTGCTGGTGCTCACATCGATGGCGGTACCGCTGGCGCGCTCGCGCGTGAAGCGTGAGAAGGAGCGCAATCTGCGCATCGCGCTCGAGGATATGCGGCGCGCGATCGACAAGTACAAGGACATGGCGGACGCGAACAAGCTCGGTCCGCAGGAGGGCGTGGATACGTTCAACTATCCGAAGACCCTGCAGTCGCTCGTCGACGGCGTGAAAGGCGCGGGCGCGACCGCGGACGTTAAGGTGAAATTTCTCCGGCGCATTCCACTCGATCCGATGACGAATTCCTACGACTGGGGCCTGCACAGCATGCAGGACGACCCGAACAGCACCGGCTGGGGTGGGCAGAACGTATTTAATGTATACACGAAAAGTCTCGATAAGGCCGCCGATGGAACGCCGTATTCGCAGTGGTAGCCGCCGCGCGGGCTTCACGCTCGTCGAGATGATGATCGTGATGGCGGTGATTCTGATCCTGCTCGGGATCGCAATTCCGAGGTATCAGAAAGCGATCATCCGCGCGAAGGAAACGGTGCTGCACAATAATCTCTCCGCAATCCGCAACGCGATCGACGAGTATTCCTACGACAAGCAGAAGGCCCCGCAGACGCTGCAGGATCTGGTGACGGAAGGCTATCTCCGCGAGATCCCGAAGGACCCGATCACCGGCAACAACGAATGGCGCGAGATCCAGGAGGACGCGAGCGACAGCGTCGATTCAAGCGAGCCTGGGCTCTTCGACGTTCGTAGCGAATCATCCAAAACGAGCCTCGAAGGCACACCTTATTCGGATTGGTAAGGCCCAATTGCGTTGTATTTAGGGTGACAACCCTGAACATTTTCCCCTGGTGACGTCGCGATTCGGTTAGTATGAGGGGTAACGTATGCTCTTCGTGCGACGTATGAATGGTTTCATGTCCAGGGGCCTGATTCGGAGCTTGTCATTGGCGGCTGTGGCCGCGATCTTCGGAGCGGCAGCGTCCGCGCAGACCGTGTCCGATTGCAATGCCATAGCCCCGAACGCCGCGACTGTCGCGGCGGCGGGTTTATCGGAGCAAATCGGCAACGTCGTGATTACGTGTACGGGCGGAACGTCCGGGAATGTAGTTGTCGCCAGTTTTTATCTGAGTCTGAATGCGAACATTACGAATCCCCTCGATTCCAGCGGCTTAATTCAAAACGTTACGGTGACTTCGACGGGGGCGGCGATAACATTCGATACGCCGGTCCTGGGTTCTGCCGCATCCCTTCACATCACCAACCTGAAATACACTGTGCCGCCATCGAATCAGACGCCCGTGGTCATTACGATCAGCGGTGTTCGCGCGAATGTCGC
>CAZPZE010000506.1:0-2540 GCA_964590625.1 uncultured Solibacteraceae bacterium | reverse complement strand
CAACGCCGATCCACTACAACTCACCCAAGCCGCAGGCCATTCTGGATGAGGATAAGAAAGTCGAAGTCTGGCCGCTCGGCCTGAAGCCGGAAGACGTAACCGTCGTCCCGGTAGACTCGGTCTTCCAAAACTGAGGCATGTGGGGCCGGGCTTCGGCCCGGCAGCCGCCCTTCCGGGCGGCTCTAGCTGAGAACAAACTTCCCATCGCGCTCCACCACTCTCGCGAACGAAATCCTCGGATCGTGCCCAAAACTACACCGCCACCCCTCAGCCGCAACGCGCCCAAACAACTCGGTCTTCGTCTCAATCGTCTGCAGTGGAAATAAATCGAACCCCGCCACCCAGGTCGGCGTAATCTGCGCCCCATACGGCGCAAGATCGGCGAAGTGGCACCATCTCTCCCGCCCCTCGCCTACCATCACCACCATCATGTCGCGATTGTGACCGGGCGCAACCTGCAGCCGCACACCCGGCACAACTTCCACATCGCCATCGAGCAGCTGCATCCGCCCCGTCTCGATCAGCGGCTCATAATTCACCGCCCGATAGCTCACCGCATCCCGCGGATGCTGCTCGCGCGCATGCTCCACCTCGCCGCGCTGCGTCACATACCGCGCGTTCGGAAAGGCCGGCGCAACGCGCCCATCCGGCAGGTCGACCGTATTGCCGCCGCAGTGATCCCAGTGCAGATGCGTATTGATGACAAGGTCGAATGACTCCGGATCGAACCCCGCCGCCGCAACCGATCCCGCCGCCGACACATCCGCAACCATGCGCGTGCGTTCGAGCGAGCGCGCATCATGCCGCACGCCGCCGCCGGTCTCAATCAGAATCCGCGACTTGCCGTCTTCCACGACAAAGCAATTGAATCCGGCTTCAATCCGGTTCAACTCGTCGCTCGTCTGATGCCGCGACCACAGCGTTTTCGGCACCACGCCGAACAGCGCGCCGCCGTCCCACCAGTACGAGCCTGCGCGAACCAGCGTAATCCGGAAATCGCCGGCTTCGATGGAAGAAACGGAATCCGCGGCCAAATCGAGTATCCGTTAGTGGTGAACCAGGCGGCGTCCGCGTTCGAAAAGATCCGCCGCGTCGTCGGCGATCTTGCGCCCGCGATCATAGAGATCGCGGCCCTTGTCCATGAGTTCCTTGCCGCTCGCCTCCACGGCCTCCCGGCCTTCGCGAGTCGTGCGATTCAGAAGCTTGCGCGTATCCTTACCCGATTTCGGAGCATAAAGCAGGGCCACAACGGCGCCTAACGCCGCCCCCGCCACGAACCATGCGATTGCATTACCGCTGTCGTCTTTTGCCATAGCCGGATAACCTCACCCCCATTTTAATCGCTGGGATTGGTGCAGGTATAGGAAGCGGCCTGCTCGGGCGGTCCGTTTCGATACTTCGGATACTGCGGATACGAACACATCGGCAGGCTCCGTTCGCCCGCCGTCACATTCACTGACTTGCCCGGCGCTTCGCCTTTCTCTACCCAGGCGGTAATAATCCCCGCGCGATCGTACGTATTCGGAATCGGCGCGCTGTTCGCGCCATAGGAGCTCCCGCTCAGCCCGTGATTCGTCTGCGGCAGCACGAAGAAGCGCGCGAAAGAATCCACCGTCGCGCGCCCCATCTTGTTCAATACCGCCTGGTAATATTCCACCTGCGCACCGGGCGAGGCCAGCGTGTCGTTCGTCCCGATCACCACAATCAATTTCCCGCCGTGCTTCTGATAAGCGCTCAGATCCGGATCGGTCGAATCCAGCACCGCCGAGAGTTCCTTGCGGCGCGCATTGAGCGATCCGCCCTCCACATAATCCAGCGGGTTCGCACTCACGTCGCGCATCAGGAATCCGGTCACGCCGAGCACTCCCAGGTGACTGTGGATCGGAGCATTCTCCGCGGCTCCTTCCTGTCCGCGAAACCGCGCCGGCAGAATGAGCCCGCTGCCCGAAGGATCGGTATTCGGAAACCACATCCCGAACGTCTTCACGCCATTCGCCAGCGGCGTCGCGAACGTGTACGGAGAGTAGACCATCTCGAGCGTCGAGATCTGCCCGTCCGTCAGACACGCGGCCGCGCTCGTATCCGAAGGATTCGGATCCTTGTTATCCGGACATCGCTTCGCCGCCCACGGATGCCGTCCCGGCGCGCCTTCCTTCACATCGAAGATCGCGCGGCACGCCATGTAGTTGTTGATGATGCCGTCCGCCAGCCCATCGAGCGCATCGCATTGCCGCATGAATTCCCCGCGGATCGCATTCACCTTCGCCGGCGTTACCCAGTTCGCGAGCGGCTTCTCCTGGATGCGGATCAGCTCCGGCGCCAGCATCAGCGAAGAGAAATTGACGATCGGCACCTCGGCCGCGATCCCGTCGTAGTCCGCCGGAAACCGCTGCGCAACCGTCAGCGCTTCGCGGCCTCCCTGCGACGTTCCGAAGAAATAGTTGAACCGCGGCGCAACGCCATACGCCCGGCGGATCAGAACCATCGCCGCATCGTGCGTCTTCTTGAGCTGCATGTAGCCGAGGTTGGCGATCGCCTCG
>CAZPZE010000505.1:0-8440 GCA_964590625.1 uncultured Solibacteraceae bacterium | reverse complement strand
TCCGCACCGGTGCCGCCAGAGGTGGCGATGCTGCGTCCGTCACCGGCCGATCTGGCGGCGGTCAATCAGGCTGTGACCGCGTGGATCGCGTCGGATCAATCGCCGAATAAGCCGCTGCTGCAGAAGTATGAATCGCTGCTGTTGCTGCAGCCTCCGCGGCTGAACACGGCGGCGACTTATACGCAGACGGTACAGCGGATGGGGCCTCGTCACGAAGGCTTCGTGGAGACTGCGCGCAAGGGCAACATCGATCTGCTGCTCGAAGGAGATTCGATCACGGACTGGTGGGTGCAGGGCGAAGCGAACAAGGCGATGTTCGATAAGTATTTCGGCAATATGCGGACGGCGAATTTCGCGATTGCGGGCGATACGACGCAGGGGAATCTGTGGGGTCTGCATAACGGCGAGGGTCAGGGATTTCAGCCGAAGGCCGTGATGCTGATGATCGGGACGAACAATATGGGGGCGAATACGGCGCCGGAGATCGCGGAGGGCGTGGGCGCGGTGGTACTCGAGCTGCGCAATGATTTTCCGAATGCGAAGATTCTGCTGCTGGCGATTTTCCCGCGCGGGCTGCCGGGCGATCCGCTGCGCGAGAAGATTGCGCAGACGAATCAGATTATCTCGCGGCTGGATGATCAGAAGCATGTGTTCTATCTGGATATCGGGAAGAACTTTCTGGATGAGAAGGGCGCGTTTCTGCCGGATTCGTTCCGTGCGGATAATCTGCATCCGCAGGCGAAGGGTTATGACATCTGGGGCGCGGCTGTGAAGGATAAGCTGGCCGAGCTGATGAAGTAGGGCTCAGATGCATATCCTGTCGGGTCCTGACATCCTGATTCTGCTGGGCGCCGGCATGATCGTCTTCGTGACGGTGATGCTGTCGCGCGACTGGTGTTGTGTCTCCGAAACAGGCTCGCTTCAACTCAAACGACAACTGAAGTCGCGTGTCCGCTGGCAAGGAACGCAACCGTAGTCACGCCTTCGGGCCGAGAACTTCGCGCATCGCACCCGCGAGATCGCGAAGTGCGCGGGCGCCATCGCCGTGATAGCTCGATCCGTGCATGACGGCCAGCGTTTTCGGATTGTGGCCGGCGAGCGTTTCGAGGATACGTCCGGTGTTGTGCGTGTAGGGCATGTAGTTCGCAAACGGGCCGGCTTCGGTCTGGATGAGCGTCTCCCGGCAGCGATCGAGGATGTCTTTATCGGTTTGGGGATCGTGGAGTCCCCACTGATGAAATAGATCCGAGCAGAACAGAGTACTCTCGGTCTCTTCGAACATCACGCCGGCATCCCAGCCGTGCGGCACGTGGGGCGTCGGGATGAAGCGGAAGCGGCGGCGTCCGGTTTCGAGAGGCTCCTCGCTCGTGAGTGCGCGCGCGGGACGGTTGGCGAAATCGTTGACGCTCACGAGCGCACCCACCATGCCGCACACGGGCTGCGCATTCGGCGCGACTTCAAGCCAGTGGTTGAGCGCGCCGCATTCATCCGACTCGAAATGACTGAAGCCGATGTGCCGGATTCGGGCAGGATCGATCAGACGCGAGACCTGTTCGCGCACGATGGGGAACATGCCGCGCAGGCCGGTGTGGAAGAGCAGCGGTTCGTCGTCTTTCACGAGGAAGTGGCTGAACTCGAGGTTGATTTCGGGGACGAAGACGGAGACGCGATAGACGTCAGGGGCGATTTCGGTTGTGCTGATCACAGATCCTCCAGCAGGATGCATGACCATGATACGCGGATTCTGCCCTGGAAAGATTTTATGAGGCGGCCCGATCCCAGGCATCGCGAAGCTCATTCGCCGTTTCGGCGAAGATTTCGACCAGCAGCGGATCGAACTGGCGCCCGGCCTCGCGGATGATCTCGGCCGCCGCGTCCTCATGCTTCCGTTCGGATTTATACCGGCGCGGGGAACGCAGAGCGTCATAACAATCCGCCAGCGCCACGATTCTTGCGCTCAGCGGAATCGACTGCCCGGCGAGACCTTCCGGATATCCGGCGCCGTCCCACCGCTCGTGGTGAGACTGCGCGATCTCGATTCCCATCTCGACAAACTGGTTGCCGGCATAGCGCTCGCGCACCTGGCGGAGCGTGTCCGCGCCAAGCGTGGCGTGAGTTTTCATGACGGCGAATTCGGCGGCGGTCAGCGGGCCTGGCTTCAGGAGGATGTGATCCGGGATCCCGACTTTGCCGATATCGTGGAGCGCGCTCGCGTGAAACAGATCCTCGATCCACTGGGCATCGATCCGATCCGGGCATTCCGGTCTTCGGCTTAATCCCTCCGCCAGAATGCGGCAAAGGGTCTTGATGCGGTCGAGATGGAGGCCGGTTTCGCCATCGCGTGTATCCGCCAGGCGGGCGATGGCAAAGATGGTCTCGTGGCGCGAATCCGCAATTTTCCGGACCTGCTTCTGCACCAGGGTTTCCAGCCGCTCGTTATCGTTCGCCATCCATTCCTGCATACGGCGCAGCCTGAGATGAGCATCCACGCGGGCCTGCACTTCCTCCATGTGAAAGGGCTTCGAGACATAATCGACTCCGCCGGACTGAAAGCAGCGCAGCCTGTCTTCTGCCGAAGTGAGCGCGCTCAGAAAAACCACCGGGATATCGCGCAGAGCGGGATCCTGTTTCAGCTTCACGCAAAGCTCGTAGCCGTTCAGCTCCGGCATGTTGATATCGAGCAGAAACAATCCCGGAGGCTGCGCGGCGGCGGCGGCCAGCGCGAGACGGCCGAGCGGGAAAGAGCGTACGCTCAAGCCGCGCGATGTCAGCATATCCTCGAGGAGCGAAAGGTTGACGGGGTTATCGTCCACCACCATCACGTCGGCGGCGCTCATATGACGAATTCCCAGGTTTGCATTCGGGGCACTTCGACCTCGATCCACTGAGCGCTTCCGCGCGAACGCATAAAGTTCTCAAGGCGCTCAATCCACATTGCGGTGAGCGCGGTACCGGCTTTGAGAATGAGGATGCGGCCATCTTCACTCCACACATCGTCTCGAAGCACCATACCAGGGGTGAGTTCGCGGACCGAGAGCCGCCGCAGATCGAACTCGGTTTTCGGCGGGCTGTAGCGCTCGAGGACCGCGAGAATGGTTTCGTCGCAGCGGCCGGTGTTTCCGAGTTCTCTGATGGCGGTGTTCACCGGAACTCCCAGATGCAGCTTGCGATCAAGCGCATCGGCGGCGCACAGCAGCAAAGCGCCGCGCTTCACAAAAATGTTGTTGGGCGCAACCGCGGCGGGATCGAGTTGGGCTTCGATCATCGCAGCCACCGCTTCCAGCCTGGGAATGCGCGATACCAGGCGGGCACCGCGAACCGGGTGTGCGCGGAACATCGCCGACTCTTCATCGGGGACGTCCTGATTGGTCCAGATTCGATCGAGCACGTCGTCCGGAATCGCAATGCAGCCAAGCAGACTCAGGCGGGCGGCGAGGTCGAACTGCCAGTCAGTCCATCCGAGGCGGTGAGTGGCGGCGGCTACGATGTGGCGGATGGAGTCAGAGCGCATTCCGAGTACAGGTGAAGTGAGATGGACGAGATCCCAGAGAGTTCCAACGGCTCCGCCCAGCGTGTTTTCCAGCAGTTCGTGCTCCGCCTGCTGGGCAAAACGCAGGCGAAGCTGCGCCTCCACGCGCGCCTGCACTTCCTCAATCTGGAACGGCTTCGAAATATAGTCGACGCCGCCGGCGCGAAAGCCGCGGAGCTTGTCCTCGGCGCCATCGAGAGCGCTGAGGAAGATCACCGGAATTTCGCGGAGGGATTCGATGGACTTGAGCTGGCGGCAGACTTCATAACCGTCCATCTCCGGCATATTGACGTCGAGCAGGATGAGATCGGGCGGTTCGTGGCGCGCGGCGGCGAGCGCGAGACGGCCCAGTGGCAGCGAGCGGATGTCGAATCCGCGGACGCGCAGCATTTCTTCGAGAAGAGAGAGGTTGGCAGGCTTATCGTCCACCACCATGATGTTGCCGGTGTGGGCGGGCGCGCCCGGGTCTAAGCCCTGCATGCCGCCTCCAGAGCGCTGTTGAGTGCGTCGTACTCGTAGTTATCGGCCAATTGCTGAAGCGCGGCCGCGGTTTCCATATCGCCGCCCAGCCGGACGGAATCGATGGAGCAATTGAGCAGCTTCTTGTTACCGCTGAATACGGCATTGCGGATGTCAGAGAAAAGCGCGGGGGCGAGCTTCTTCAATCTGCGGGGGTCGGGACCGGCGTTCAGCGGAATCTCTTCGGAAGCCGCGGAGCTCGCGTCCTCATACCGGTATTCGACATGGAGGCGCCGCCGGATTGCTTCGAGCAGATCCGCTTCCACGCAGGGCTTCGCGAGGAAGTCATCGGCGCCAGCCTGTATGGCGGTGCGCCGGTCTTCATCCATGGCGCTCGCCGTGAGTGCAATGACGGTAACACCGGCAGTAACCGCATCGGATTTGATTCTCCGAATCGCTTCCAGGCCGCCGATGCCGGGCATGTGGACGTCCATCAGAATGAGATCGGGATACCATTCCCGGCAGCTCTGCAGAGCTTCTTCTCCGCTCGATCTTTCGGCAACGGCAAAACCGATCTCCGAGAGGAGCCGGACAAGCCATTCGCGATTCTCCGGCTGATCGTCCACTACCAGGATGCCGGGAGGCGTCGTGGGCTGGGAGATTCCGGTGACGCGGCGGAACGAAGAGCGGCGCAGCGCGACGGCAGCTTCGCCTTTTTCCACGGGGATTGCGAAAACAAATCTGGATCCAGCGCCGGCAGCGCTCGTCACTGTGATGTCACCGCCCATCAGGCGGGCATAGCGGCGGCTGATGGCAAGACCGAGACCAGTTCCCTCGAGCGTGTTGAGGCTGCGCTCGGCCTGGCTGAAGGGCTGGAAGAGCTTGTTCTGCTCGTCGGGCGTCATTCCGGCGCCGGTGTCCTCCACCGCGGCCCGGAGCCATAACCCGCCATTCGTTCCGGGGCCAATCGCCGCGCACAAACGCACACGCCCGCGAGCCGTGAATTTGATGGCATTCCCCAGAAGATTGATCAGGGTCTGGCGAACCTTGCCTTCATCCGCCACCACATAGTCGACCGGCTGGCCCGTGATTTCCAGCTCGAAGGTGAGAGCTTTGGTCGCTGCGCGCAGACGGAACATGGCGGCCAGGTCTTCCAGCATGCGGGTGAGGTTGAAGGTCGCGGGATTCAGTGTGGCGCGGCCGGCTTCGATTCGCGACATATCGAGCACGTCATTGATCAGCTCCAGCAGATGCTGGCCGCTGCGGCCGATGATTTCGAGATTCGCCTTCGCGTGAGCGCTGAGATTGGGATCGCGCTGCATCAGCTGGGCGTAGCCGAGGATCGCGTTCATCGGCGTGCGAATCTCATGCGACATCGTGGAGAGGAAATTGCTTTTTGCGCGATTGGCAGCTTCCGCATCCACCTTTGCCTGCAGCAACTCCGCGTTTGTCTGCTGGAGGCGGAGATTGGCGGCTTCGACCGCCTTGCGGGATTTTACGAGAGAGATGGTTCGCTCCGCGCCCCAGCTCAGCAGGATTACGGAACACAAAAAGAGAATGACGCGGTACACTTCGCGCACACTCAGCTCGGCGTTGTAAGCCTCGATGTACGCATCGTGCACGCCCTCGATTCGCTCGGTCATGGGAAGGGCGATCAGCGACGCGGTCAAAGATGACAGGCGTGGTGAGATTCGGGCAATCAATTCGGCATGCGAAACAATGCCCACGAGAACATCGTGAAACCTCGGACGGCTGGAGGAATCGGCGCGGACGGCTTCGATTTCGGCCTGAATCTGGGTGGAAAGATCGTCGCCGGGGTTCAGATTCAGCAGGAGGATATCGCGCAGAAGGGAGTTGAGGTCGCTATCCAGCCGGGCATCACCCGTTTGTCTGGCCAGCTTTGAAGCGTCGCCGACGAGGACAGGAAAATAGCGCAGCGAGTTTTTGAGAATCGCGTTTTCGGATTTGAATGTTTCAATCCGGCGTTTTTTTTCATTCAGGAGCGCGGATTCACCGGCGAGGAGCCGCCGCATATTGTCGCGATCGCGTCCGCGCACGAACGATGGCGGCGCGGCGAGCTGAGCCTGGGCACGCTCGAGAGAGGTCATCATCGCGGTGACGCGGTCGTAAGAAGTCAGGAGTTCATAGCGGGAGCGGACAACATCGCGATTGATGTCCGCGTCCAGGTGTTCCATCTCTTCGATGTTGCGCGTATACCGGTCGTGTTCGGCCTGACTGACGGGCCTCTGCTGGATGAAAAGAAAGGTCAGGACGAGAACGGCGCCGGCTCCGAGTGCGATATTTCGGAACCTGGCGGTGTTCACGGGCGCCGTCCAGCCCTTTCGGACGTCAGCGAGCCAAGGAATTCGACGATCGATGAAATGTCGTCGGCAGGCAGCGACCGTCCGAGCTGATAGCGAGCCATAAGGCGGACCGCCTCCGGCAGCGTGGCGACGGTTCCGTCATGAAAATAGGGAGCGGTGAGAGCGACGTTACGAAGACTGGGAACTTTAAACATATAGAGATCCTCCGGGTCACCCGTGACGTTATAGCGGCCGCGATCGGAGAGGGTGACGTTTCCCCGGTCGCGGAAATAAGAACCCATGACGCCGAGCTTTTCGTACATATTTCCGCCGACGTTCATACCCTGATGGCAGCTCGCGCAGCCATCGGCTTTAAAGAGTGCGTAGCCGCGCTTCGCGCGCGGAGTAATGGCTCGGGAATCACCGCGAAGCCAGCGGTCAAACGGCGCATCCGGCGTCGTGAGTGAGCGCTCGAATTCCGCGATGGCGGATCGAGTGTCCGCGGCGGAGATATCGCGGCCGAAGATCCGCCGAAAAGCCTCGACATATTCCGGCGAATGCTTCAGCGTGGCCACAACAGCCGGCCAGCGGGCGCCCATTTCGACCGGAGATTCAACCGGTCCATCGATCTGGCTTTCCAGAGTGGCGGCCCGGCCGTCCCAGAACTGGCTGGGGTTGAGGGCCACATTGAATACGGTTGGAGCGTTGACGGCGCCCTCGGCGCCATGAATGCCCACGGAGTGGGCGCGTCCATCCACGCCGCCTGTGTTCAGATCATGGCAGCTCGCGCAGGAAATCTCGCCGTTGGCCGAAAGCCGCGGGTCGTGGAACAGTTTGCGGCCGAGCTCGACCATGGCAGGATTCAGGCCCTGTACTGGTTCGACGGGCTCGATCGGCTCCCCGCCCGATGACTGAGGCAGGGGCGGAAACGAAATCTGCAACGTCGGCGGGATATGGCCGTGGCCGGGCTGTCCGCCGATCGCAGTACAGGCGAGGGCGATTCCGAAAAGAAATTTCGGAGCGTGGCGGACGTTGATCCGCCAGAATCCCTGCCGCGCTGCTGTTCCGCGATCCTGCATCCAGTGGTCCTATTGAACGTGAACGCTGCCCAGACTGAAGGTCGACGGCATCTGCAGCGGGGCGATGGCTGCCGCGGAGTTGATTTTTTCGGACGCGGCGGACTGCGACGGTCCAAGGTTTTTGAGAGCGAAAAGCGCGAGATCAAACCGGTCATTCACGCCGAGCTTTCCGTAAAGCCGGGAGAGATAAACCTTGACCGTGCCTTCGGTGATGCCGAGCCGATAGGCGATTTCCTTGTTTTTCAGACCCTGCGCGAGGAGCGACGAAAGCTGGCGTTCGCGCTTCGTGAGTTTCACATTGCGGGTGCTGAGCAGCTGGCGGCTGAGATCATTTTCGACCCAGAGACGGTGCTGCGAGACTTCTCGCAGGCATTCGAGCAGGGCATTTTGGCTGGCGCGTTTCCGTAATAACCCGAGTACACCTGAGCTCAGCGCCTGTGATATGAATTCGGTTGCAGCATCGTCAATCCAGAGCACGACCGGCATGGAGGCGTCACTGCAGAGACGGGTAATGGCTTCAAGCGAGATTGCCCCGTTCACATCCAGCAAAATGACGCTGGCCTCCTCCGCCACCGCCCTTTCCGCAAGATTTTCGATGCTATGCCAGGACGCCAGCGTAAACTCGTTTCCTTCCTCCAGGATCGTGCGAAGGCCGGCTGTCAAAATGGAATGGTCTGAATTTAATAGGATGCGTGTCACCGTGTTTTCCTCTTTTTTGGTGCTGTTTTTAATGTTTCGCTCTGCGAACAAAACAGCATTTGGTCTAATATGTAGCTAATGTGACATGGGCGGGCGCAAACGAGTATCCGCGATATTCTTCATTCCACGTAGGAATGGCGTTGCGCAGACTGTAGGAACGGGTCTTACGACTAAAGATGACAAGCGACCCTAACGGAGGAGAACATGGCACACATTCTTCTGGTCGATGATCACCCGCTGATTCGGCGGGGCATCGCGCAGTCGCTGCATGACGAATTCCCGGAGAGCGTGATTCTCGAGGCCGACGATGCACCAGAGGCAATGAAAGTGGTCTGGAATCAGCCGCTTAGCCTGGTCGTTCTGGATTTATC
>CAZPZE010000504.1:0-3550 GCA_964590625.1 uncultured Solibacteraceae bacterium | reverse complement strand
GCCGGCCCTTCGTGTACTCCTCCTCGCTATGCAGATGTTCCAGCATCAGCGGCGCATCGGTCGCCAACTGCGAAAGCTCGCGCAGATAGGTCTTGTAATCGATCAGCCCCGTCCCCGGAATCACTTCCTGAATATTGACCTGATAGCCCGGCCCCCACTGGAGATCCTTCGCGTGACACGAAACAATCCACTGTCCCAGCGTGCGGAAGCATTCCGAAATCACCTCGGCGTTCTTATAGAGGCGCTCGGGACTGCTCATCGTATTGCAGACGTCAAGATGTACGCCGAACGCCTTGCGATCCACTGCGCGGATCAGCTTCACATAGTCTGCGGGCGTGCTCGGCAGACTCCACGGCATCATCTCGATCGTGAATTTCGCGCGCACCGGCTTCACGCCATCGATGACCTTGCGGCAGTTTTCCACGGTGGCATCGAAGAACGCCATGCTGAGGTTCTTCGGATCCTGCCCGAACCACACCGTTGGATTGAACGAGCCCGCGATATCGACGCAATTGCGTGCTCCCATCGCCTCGGCCAGCGCCAGCCGCTCCGTCACATAAGTAAGGTTGGCGCGGCGCTTCTCGGCATCGGGATCGAGCATGTTTTTCCACGCCCCGACCTCGGCGACCACCACGTCCCGCTTCCCGAACTCCTTCACGATTGCGTCGACGCGCTCGCGATCGTTCACCGTCAGATCGTTCGGCGCGTAGGCCGCGCGATATCCGAGGTCCAGATGCGCCTGCGCCTGGGCCGCCGGATCGGCCGATTTGATGAACACCGGCCCGCCCAGCCGCATCGGTTTAGCCGCGCCGGGTGCCGCCGCTGATTTCCGCGCTCCGCCGGCCGCGAGCGCCGCCAGAGCCGCAGCCCCCGTACCCGAAAAACGCCGCCGCGAAACCAGAGCCATATAACTCCACCTCCTCCAACATTATGAAGCGAAGGTACTCTGTCTGTTGGAGATACCGCGCCGCAGGCAACATCCATCATTAACTTTGGTAGTATTGTGAGTTCACTGGCGGAGTTGTTAACTTAACTTCAAGAACGTATGGCTCACGAGTGCGACCCGCATTGCGAACACAGGGTGCGGCTGGATGCCGCCGTAGCGCAACTCGAAGCATCAACCGCGTTGTTGATGAAGTCTGTTTTTTCCGGTTCTGACGACTCGATTGAACTCGCTTATTCGGCGCTTCGTGTCGCGAAGGTGAAGTTTACCTCGGCGCGCGCCACCTGCCGGGAGCAGTGCCAGTTATGCGATCCTGAATTTTCCGGAGCGGCGGCGAAGTAGCCTCTTCAACGCTGACTTCCGGCCGATAAGATGTAAATGCCCGCTACGCCGTTGCCGCAACTCGATCTCTTCACGGTCAAAGCGGTGACGCTCGTCACGGTACTTGTCGTCAGCCTCTATACGCTGCTGGCCTGGAAGATCAATCGTCCTGTGGCTGGCATGCGGTTGTTCGCGCTCGCTCTCCTCTCTATTTGTATCGGCTCGACTGTCGGGATGTCGAGGCTCGTGATCGCCGGCACGCCGATCATGATCCTGGGGAACATCCTGACGGTCGGCGGCATGATCAGCCTCGCACGCGGCATCCGTGAATTCCGCGGCGCGCCCGAACTCTCGCCGCTGCTGCTTACCATTTTCAGTCTGCTGGTGGCAGCGCCCTTCTTTTACTGGATGTTCCTTCACGAAGATTTTGGTAAGCGGCTCGGGATCATTTCCCTTGCGATGGGTTTGCTCGCGTTGGATGCGGCGATCTCCATGATGAAGAATATCTCGGGGCATGAGCGCGCCACCTATTGGCCCACCGGACTCGCGCTGCTGTTTACCGCAGGATTTCTGAGCATACGCGCGGTCGCCGCTTTCCGCGGCTACTACGGCTCGCATTTCCTCGCGCCGGTGCCCATCGAGATCCCGCTGTCTCTCTGCGCCGATGTCGCCTTCGTTGGATGCGCCTTCGGCATGCTTCTCGCCTCCAACACGAAAATGCGCATCGCGTCCGAAAAGATGGCGCTCTTCGATCCGCTCACTAATCTCCCCAACCGGCGCATGCTGGTCGATCGTCTCCTCGAAGCCGAGCTGCGCGCCATCGAAACCGGCTGGCAGGTAGGCGTGATCTATCTGGATCTCGATGGCTTCAAGGCGGTGAATGACACGCTGGGTCACGAAGCGGGCGACCGCCTGCTCACCTCTGTCAGCAACGCCATGACTCCGATTCTGCGTCCCGAAGATTGTCTCGCGCGCGTTGGCGGCGATGAATTTGTAGTCGTCGTGGAAAACGTCCGCAGCCGCGGCGATCTCGCCACCCTCGCCGCGCGTCTGAAGGCCGCGGTCGAGAGCCAGATTATCCCCGGCCGCGAGCGCGCCAGGATCCAGACCAGCTGTGGCATCGCCATCTTCCCCCTCGACGGGGACAGCGCGCACGATGTCATGCGTGAAGCGGATACAGCCATGTATCTCGCGAAACGCAAGAAACGTTCGATCAATCAGGTCGCCACGTTCAACTAGCCCCGCCGTTTCGTCCCGGCGCCAATCCGCGGGCTTCGCACCCGATTCGTGACTGTCGGACGTTTGGCCATTGCCATGCACCTTGTCCAGGCGATCACGCTATGTTCGGAGCGCCTCTATTCCGGGATCGCGTTCACGCAGGCCAACTTCTGGCGGAGAAGCTCCGGACCGTGCGCGATTTGACGCACCCATTGGTGCTGGCTTTGCCGCGCGGCGGCGTTCCGGTCGCTTTCGAAGTCGCTCACGATCTGCATGGCGACCTCGACATTTTCCTCGTGCGGAAGATCGGCGTCCCGGGCCACGAAGAGCTGGCGCTCGGCGCAATTGCGAGCGGCGGCGTTCGCGTTATCAATGAGGCACTTGTCCATAATCTGAAGATTTCCGGCACAACTATTGACATGCTCACCGCGCGCGAGCAGCGTGAGATCGAACGCCGCGAGCGTCTGTATCGCGATGATCGGGCGCCGCTTCCCATCGCGAATCGCGTCGTTATCCTCGTCGATGATGGCCTTGCGACCGGAGCCACCATGCTGGCCGCTGTGCGCGCCGTGAAACAGCAGCATCCCAGGCGCCTGGTGGTCGCGGTCCCCGTGGCTGCCGCGGTGACGTGCCATGAATTTCACCGTCACGTCGACGAAATCATCTGCCTGCACACGCCTGAACCGTTTTATGCCGTCGGCGCCTGGTATGAAGATTTCTCCCAGACCACCGACGACGAGGTCCGCGACCTTCTGGAACGCGCCGCGGGCGAGAAGGTGGGCCAATGACGCGCTCCGTCACCGTCCCGCCCGGGCTCGCCGGCGATCTCACGATTCCTGCCGGAGCGAAGAGCATTGTTCTTTTCGCGCACGGCAGCGGCAGCAGCCGCCTCAGCCCGCGCAATCGCTACGTCGCTAACATGCTGCAGCAGGCTGGCCTTGCGACGCTTCTCATCGATCTGCTGACCCCGGAAGAAGAACGCATCGATCAGGTCACGGCCCAGCTTCGTTTCGATATCGGACTCCTCGCGGAACGCCTGCTTGGCGCGACCGACTGGCTGCAGTCCCA
>CAZPZE010000503.1:0-3220 GCA_964590625.1 uncultured Solibacteraceae bacterium | reverse complement strand
GAGGGTGGTTTCGAGCTTCTTCGTATCGGCCATGACGAAGTCGAGAATGCTCTGGCGCTCCTTCGATTGCAGTGCGCGTTCTTCGGGGGTGAGGATCTGGCCGTCACCGAAGAGGCGTTCAAAGAGAACGCGCGGATCGAGCGTGGGCGGGAGCGGCTGGGTTTCGCTGCGCCACGCGAGGTTGTTGGTGTAGGCGCAGGAATAACCGGAATCGCAGTCACCGGCCTGGCGGGCATCGTCCATACCGAGCTCCAGGGAGGGGAAGCGGGTCTGGGTGCCGATCTTGTTGGCGATGATCTGGTCGCAGGAAATGCTGGCGCGAATATCGGTGGTGCTCTTTTTGACCTGAATGCCGGTGAGGTAAGAGCCGCTGCAGCGGCCGTGGTCGCCCGCGCCATCGAGCAGAGCGCGGCCGCTGTTGTGCGTCAGGTTTCCGAGCTGGATCATGTCATTCCGGAAGCCTTCGAGCGGCTTCAGGGCGCGGGGGAAATCCTGGAATTTGCCTTCGTAATCCTGAGCGGGATTCCAGTCGCCCATGATGATGCCGTTCGGCACGTAGAGGAAGGCCAGGCGGACCGGCGATTTGGTGGGCGCGGCGAGCGCCGACTGCATGGAATCGAGGAAGGGAAGCGCGACCGCGGCCGTGCCCATACCCCGCAGCAACGTTCTCCGGGAAAGCTTTTTGCCGGTGATGAAATTCATTCAGTGACCTCCTCGGCCGCCAACAGCCGATCGTTGGTTATTTTATGACATTCCAGAACCGGATGGAAGCGGTTCCGTAAATTTGTCCGGCCAATTTTCCACCTTGGGGTTCAGGACCCCCGGATAGGCCGGACCTATCGTTGATATGACGGCGGGCGGAGGGCCGGATGGGTACCGGCCGGGCGAAAATTTTGCGGTTTCGCCCGAAGTCGGCGCGGTACCAGCGCAACGCCTGCCGGGGGGCGGCGTGCGGCTCGGGGGGCGCCGCCCCTCCGCGGGATTACTTGCCGATACGCGATGTGGAAACCGCGATGTCGTCGTACCAGATGTCCATGGCGGGGGTGGGGTTTTGCCAGGCGCGCATGCCGAAGCCCCATTCGGCGAAGCCGCCGGTCAGGTTGCTGCTGGCGCCTTTCCAGTCGAAGGTGACCTGATCGACGGGGGTTTTACGTTCCTTGTCGGTGTTCATAAAGGTCATCATGGGCTGGCCATCGACCCACATTTTGATCGAAGTGGGGTTGTCGTTGAACTCCCATTCGAGCAGGAACCATTTGCCGATGGGCGGGGCGGTGTCGCTGCGGTCAGTGATTTCGCCGCGGCCCTGTCCGGCGGGCGATTTATTTTCCTGGTAGGAGGGCATCCAGTCGCCGCGGCTGGTGCCGATTTCGAGGAACTTCGAGATGGGCCAGCCGGGCTCGCCGGTGAAGATGAGCGGATTGTGGCTGGGCTGGGAGAGCGCACCGATTTTCATGTAAGCGCGTCCGAAGTAGTGGGTACGGACGGAATCCGGCAGGTGCGTGGCGACGATGAAACTGTAAGCGCCGCGTTCCATATCCGGGTAGTGGATGTGGAGGGCGTATTTGCCGTGCGCGCCTTCGGCCTCTTCGACGTTCATGGTCGGGGCGCCTTTGGCGCGGACCTCCCATTTGGCGGGATCGATTTTGCCCGATTCGAAGTCTTCCGTGAAGACGGGACTCTGGGCGCAAAGGCAGGCGGCGAATGCCGCGATCGCAGCGGCGGAGCGGACAAGCGTGGTGAGCATTGAGGAAGTTTATCACTGAAATATCAGTTACTGGCAAGTCGATTGCACTATTGCAGGGCAGGTGGATGTTATGACAGTGAAAAGATGGCTCCGCCATGGAAATCTTCGATATTTGTTGATGGTGATGGCAGCGCTGGTGATCAGCCTGTCGTTCATCGTGCCGCCGAAGGTGGAGATCGTCGAGGCACAGCCTTATTCAGGAGCGATGGCTCAGGAACTGCAAGGCCACTACTATCGGGGAATTTTCCCGGGCCGTGATCTGACGAAGAAGCCCTACTGAGCCGCAGGCGTGACGCTGTGAATCGGCCCGCGGGTTCTCCACACGGTTCGGAAGCCCGCGGGGAGGGCGAACGTCTGTCCTGTCGCGAAGAACGCCGCAACTCCCGGCACTTCCGCGAGTTTGATTTCGACTTTTCCCGCGTTAGTCGTTTCTGAGTGCGCGAGTTTCAGAAGCTTTGATGTGTCCATGCTGAGCAGGTCGGCATAGAAGAGTTGTTTGCCCGCCGGCGTTTCCACTTCCGTAAATTCGAGACCGATAATCCAGGTATTTTCGTCGAAATGTTCGAGGCGGCGGATACGGCCGTGAACGACCGCGCCGGCGGGGAGCACCACTTTACCCTTGCTCAAGACTTCTGTGGAGATCCGGCCATCGATCAGCTTGCCGACGACGTCTGTATTGGAGATGGGCGTGATGAGTTCGACGGTGACTTTGAGCAGCGCGGGGAAGGGTGGCGGAGGCGAAGGCGGCGGGGGCGCGGCGGTTTGTGCCTGCGGGTCGGGGGCGTCGCCGAAGTGGATGGTGGTTTCGGCTTCGTACGCGCGGCATTGCGAGAATTCCATGTGGCTGAAGCTCTCGATGGTTTTGGTGTAGAGGAGATCCTGATCGGAGCGCTGCGGGAGCAGGACGTCGCGGTCGCCGATGCGGACGCGGCCGTAGTCGATGGAAGATGTCTGAGAAATGATGGGCAGTTCAGGAGGAATGTCGGCGGCGGCGTATTCGAGGCGGATGGGGTCGAACGTTTTTGCGTCGGCCCAGAGGACGCCCTCTTCGCCAACGGCCAGGTCGGCACCGGGGACGGCGATGCGGAAGGCGTCCGGATCGACGTCGAAATGGAATAAGTATTTCTCCGCCTGCTGGCCGCTACGCTCTTCTTTTCCGGCGTAAGTGAAGCGGGCGGAGTTCAGGATGTTGTGCAGGGCGATTCCGAAATTTCCGGTGCCGATCATGCCGGTGGCGACGAAGGTGGTTGGATCGTCGGTATTGAGAGCCTGTCCTCCGGGTGCGCCGTACCATTCATGCCGGCCGCTGAAAAAGACTTCGAGCTGGATAGTATCGAGAGGGCTGAAGTGCGGATCATTGTGGCGCTCAAAGCGCTGGATGGTTTCGAGGCAGGTGTAGCTGGGGAGATTTTCGAGATCGGCGCCGGCGCGGTCTTTGATGCGGGCGAGGCGGATGACTTCAGGAGGAAGATCCTG
>CAZPZE010000502.1:0-2146 GCA_964590625.1 uncultured Solibacteraceae bacterium | reverse complement strand
GTGGTCTTCCACCATTCGATGACTTTGGGATCGAGAGGATCGAAAGTATCGAGGCCGCCGATGCGCTTCGGGCTGTCAAAAGCGACGGCGAGCGCGACGTGGACGCCATAGGGGCGGAAGGCGTCGGCGATCTTCGCGATTTCGGGAATGAAATCGGGAGAGAGGATTTTGGGATCGGCGTTGACGTTGCTGATGGCGCAGGCGTTGATGCCGAGCGAGGCGAGGAGACGGCCGTATTCGCGGACGCGCGTCATATCGGTGCGGGCGTGGCCCTGTTCCCAGAAGATCGACGGGCCGCCGTAGCCCCGCTCGATGGTGCCGTTGAGGTTGTCCCATTCATTGACCCAGCGGGCGGGGGCGTAGGGGGTTTGCGTCTCGTCGAGCAATTTGAGATCGTCGCCGAGGGCGATTTTACGCATCAGCGCGAAAGAGCCGTAGAGGACGCCGCGTTCGTCTCCGCCGGCGACGACAAGATACGGCGCGCTGTACCGCAGCCAGAAGGCGTCGGGGCCGAGAGACGCCGGGAGCTTGATTGATGGGACGGCTTTGCGGATTTCGTCGAGAGTGCCGAGGAGGATTGTGCCGTCTTTCGGAGCGGCGGATTCGACGGTGAGAGTTTTGCCCAGCATGCCTTTGATGCCGAGGATGACTTCATCGCGGCCGCTTTGTTCGAGAACGTTCGCGCCGAGGGCTGTGACGGAGTTGGGGACGGTTGGCGGGTGATCGAGTTTCGCGTAGCGCAGCCATGCGTCGTGGCCGGTTTCGGCGTGGACCGCGAGGCAGGCGAGGAATCCGACGAGGATGAGTTTCATTATTGGTTCACTCCTGAGGCCAGGAAGCCGCCATCGACGGCTATGCATTGTCCGGTGAGGAAGCTTGCACCGTCGGATGCAAGCAGAACGGCGAGTCCAATGAGCTCTTCGGCATTGCCGAAGCGGCCCATGGGTGTCCGCATGAGAAGTTCTTTGCCGCGCGGGGTGCCGTCAATCAGTTTGCGATTGAGCTCGGTAGGGAAGACGCCGGGGGCGATGGCATTGACCGAGATTCCGTCTTTGGCCCATTCGACAGCGAGGCTGCGGGTGAGGGAGAGGACGCCGGTTTTAGCGGCGCAATAAGCGGCGACCTGGGTGAAGGCGACGTACGAGCTGAGGGAGGCGATGTTGATGACGCGTCCACGCCCGCTGGCTTTGAGAGCCGGGTAGAAGGCCTGGCAGGTTCGCAGCATGCCAGTAAGACTGACGTTGAAGATGCGGTCCCAGTCCTGTTCGGGGATGTCTTCGATGGGTGTTTTCAGGGTTTGGCCTGCGGCGTTTAAGAGGATGTCTACGCGACCGTGTTTTTCGAGTACGGCATCGCGGAATTCGTCGACTGATTCCCGGCTTTCCACGTTGCACGGCAGTTCGGCGCGCCTTCCGGTTGCGATTACGGTTGCTCCGTAATTTGCGAGGCCCTCGGCTAAGGTCTTGCCTAAGCCGGAGGTTGCTCCGATGACTACGGCTACGCGTTGATCGAGATTGAACATTTTATTGGCCACAGATGAACACAGATTTTTAGAAGGGGATGTTCGGGCTGCGCCGGTCGTTTGGATCGGCCCAGCGGTCGTTTGGAACTAAGGGTGACCAGTCGGGGCGGAGCGGGTCGCGGTCGTAGGGGTAGCCGCCGAGTCTCTTGTAGAGATCGGAATATTCTTCGAGTTTGTCGCGGTTCAGCTTTACGCCGAGACCGGCGCCTGTGGGGACTGCGATGGAGCCTCCTTCGTATTGCATGAGGCCGCCTTCGATGATGTCGTCGGTCAGGTGGTGGTAATGGGCGTCGGCGGCGAAGGAGAGGTTCGGGATGACGGCGCCCAAGTGGAGCATGGTGGCGAGCTGAATGCCGAGTTCGCCGGAGGAGTGGACGGCGACGCCGATCTGGAAGGTTTCGCAGACGCCGGCGGCTTTGACGCAGGCTTTGATGCCGCCCCAGAAGGTTGTGTCGAGGAGGACGACGTCGACGGCGGTATCGAGAATGTTGGCGGCGAGCTGTTCGAAGTTCACGACGACGGTATTGGTGGCGAGGGGAATGCGTACCATCTGGCGCGTGCGGCGCATGCCGTTGAGGCCGAAGACGGGATCTTCCAGATAGTCATTGCGGAGGCCCTCGATTC
>CAZPZE010000501.1:0-2294 GCA_964590625.1 uncultured Solibacteraceae bacterium | reverse complement strand
GAGCATGCGTCCGCCCATGGCGGTGAGGCCCATGGCGGATGCCGCGAGCGCCGCGCCTTCGGCGGAGACGCCGCGGTCGGTCAGCATGGCGGAGATGTGGGTGATGGCGCCGTTCTGACTGAACGATCCGCAGAACAGCACGGCGACGATGACCCAGAAGATTCGGGAACGGAGTCCTTCCGCGACGGTTGCGCCGGCTGCGGGAGGCGCGCCGTGGGCTCGCACGAAGCCGCCGCGCTCTTTCACCAAAAGGCCGAGCGGCAAACCGATGGCGAGCACGGTGAGGCCGTGGACGGCGGTGGCGGTGCGCCATCCGAAATGATCGATCAGGGATTGGGTGAGAGGGGGCCAGATGGTGACGCCCAGAGATCCGCCGGTCATCAGAACGGCGAGCGCGAGTCCGCGGCGCTCGCTGAACCATGTGGTGACGGCGCGCGAGGAGGCGAGTTGCGCGGTGCCGTTGCCGACGACGCCGAGGACAAAGAAGATCGCGTAGAGGTGCCAGAGATGCGGCGTCATCAGCGAGAGCGAGGCGAATGCGAGGCCGAAGACGGTGAGGCAGGGAAGCAGGATGCGGCGCGTCGGGTAACGATCGAGCAGCATGCCGATGGGCGGCGAGCAGGCAGCGACCGTCATGGCGGCGATGGCGAAGGCGAGAGAAGCGGCTTCGCGCGACCAATGGAATTCTTCCGTGATCGGCTTGAGAAAGACGCTGAAGGTGAAAACCAGGAGCGAGGCGAAGCTCACCAGTACACAACCCGAGGCCGCTACGGCGACGCGCCAGCCGGGATAACGGATACTGCTTTCGTTCGTCACGCGGTTGCTTGCGATGCCGGCACGCCGGGAGTTTTCGCGGCGGCCGCATAACCTTTCTCCGCGACAATCGCCGCGCGCTGACGGTAGAAATCCGGATCGGTGGGAGTCCACGTAGCGAGGCCGTCGACGTAGCGATTGCAGAGGCAGAAGACGGCAGCGATCAGGACGGTGTCATGGATTTCGAGATCAGTCGCGCCGGCGGCCCGCGCGCGCTCCACGTCTTCCGTGGTGACCTGCTTACCGCCCTGCTGCACCTTGCCTGCGATGGCGAGCAGCGCCTTCATTTTTTCCGAAACATCGGCGGCTTCGAAATCGAGCTTCACGCATTCGACGAGTTTTTCATTGCCGCTCAGATGATGGGCGGCGATGGCACCGTGGATGGTCTGACAGTAGACGCAATCGTTGCGCGCCGAGACATGCGTGGCGATGAGCTCGCGCTCGCCCCGTGTGAGCGTGTGCGGGCCGCGCAGCAGGACTTCGACAAGCTCATTGAGTGGCGCGGCGGTTTCGGGCCGATACATCATGGGCCCGCGAATCCCGGGATATCCTTCCGGCAGTGTGATGTGTGCCATGGTGTTCCGTGATGGCGCTAGTCCCGGAGGTAGCCCTGCGCGGCCATGCCCGCGCCCATGGCGTCGTACTGCTCCTGATCGCGCGGCGTGAAAGTGGCGAGGCCGTCGACATAGCGGTTGTACATGCAGAAGGCGGCGGCGATCAGGACGGTGTCGTGGATTTCGCGATCCGTTGCGCCTTCTTTGCGCGCGGCGGCAATCTGCTCCCCGGTGACGTGTTTGCCGCCCTGCTGGACGGAACCGGCGATCGCGAGCAGGGCTTTTAGTTTCGAGCTTACGGGCGCGTTCTGATAGTCGAAGCGGACGGCATCCACGAGCTCATAGTTGCGGCCCAGATGGTGCGCTGCGGCGGCGCGGTGGCTGGACTGGCAAAAGTAACAATCGTTGCGGGTGGAGACGAAGGTGGCGATCATCTCGCGCTCTCCGCTGGTCAGGGTGCTGGGGCCGCGGAGGAGGATCTCCGCGAGTTCGCGCATCGGTTTGGCGGTTTCCGGGCGGAAGGCGAATCCGCTGACGATGCCTGGTAAGCCTTCGGGTAGTTTGATGTGGGGCATAGGCTTTTCTCCAACAATATTCCCTGATCGGATTCGCCGGTCAGAACACGAATTTCAGCGCCAGTTGCAGGAGGCGCGGCGGCGCGGCCTGAAGGATCTGCCCGAAAGCGGGCGATTGCAGATCATTTTCCGGCAGGCCGAGATTCGCGTGGTTCAGCAGATTGAAGCATTCCGCGCGGAACTGCAGGTGACGGGATTCGCCCATCGCGAAGTTGCGGAAGAGCGAGAAATCCACGTTCTGGATGCCGGGTCCGCGCACGACGTTGCGGCCTTCGTTGCCGAACTGTCCGGCCTGGGTCGTGGGATTGAGCTGCTGGAACGGCGCGCGCGTGATCCACTGATTCGCGGTGTG
>CAZPZE010000500.1:0-2134 GCA_964590625.1 uncultured Solibacteraceae bacterium | reverse complement strand
CGTCAGAAGCGTGGAAGAAAGTTTTCGCATACAAACCTCAGCGGGGCGCCGCGACGCATGCGAAGCTCGCGGCATCGTCTACATTCCCCGTCCCTCTTCGCCGCGCCACTTGTGGATAAGGGCAGAGCGGGCGCGTCCGGTCCACTTTCCCCGCCGTGCGATGCGCTGCGACAATGCGTTCCGGCGCCGTCCCCTTCGTCACCCACGCATCGAGCGCATCCAGCGGATCGAACGCGGACGGCCCAGGCCCACCCTGGCAATGCCCCATCCCGGGAACCATAAACAGCCGCGTGAAATCCGCGGTGCCGCCAGGGCCAGCCGCCCGCTGCATCGCATCGAAGTACTGAAGCGTGTCTTCCGGCGGCACCACCGGATCCGCCCATCCCTGATACAGGATGAGCTTGCCATGGTTCGTCCGGAACGGACGAAGATCCGCATTGAGAGCCGAGGTCTCGGCGAGCTTCGCGTCCGCCCATTCCACATCGCGGTCGAAATCGAAAGTCGCCGGGTCCCACTTCAGATCGCCGAAGAGCCACAGCCGCCAGAAATCCACACGCGCCGGCTCCGCGTGGCCGACGAAATAACCGCCCCATCCCGATTCCGAACCCGGAATCCAGCCGGGGAAGATTCGCTTGTGCGTGCGGGGATTCGTGGCGCCTTCATAAACTTTCTTTATCGCGGCAACCTGCGTCGCTGTCAGGCACTCCGAGTTATCGCCAGACTCGCAAAGCAGTGTGCCCGGATCGAAGTGGCAGCGGCGCGGATCCTCAATGAGACCATCCTTCAGCCCATCGATTGCATCGCACCGCGCAACGACCGCGCGCGTGATCATCGGCAGCTTCGATGCGGGCAGAATCTCGGCGCCGTTCTCATGCGTCGCCAGCCAGGACCACAGGAATCCAATATTGAGATGAATGCGATCGTTGCCGGGGTCACCGGCGACAATCCCGTCGTAATCGCCGGGAAAGCGCTGCGCTTCGGAGAGCGCCTGCTGGCCGCCCGTCGAGCAGCCGCTGAAATACGCCTTCTGCGGAAATTTCCCGTAATAATTGCGAACCGTCAGTTTGGCGACGTCGGTCATCACGTGCACCGCGCGCCACGCCCAATCCGCGATTTTCTCGGGATGTCCCTGGCCGAACTGCAGTTCGCCGCCGGAGTGGCCGGTATCCGACCCCGCGACCGCGTATCCGTTCTTCACCGCGGCCTGCATCGCAGGGATGCTCATGGCGGCGGAATAGCCGCCGTTGCCCGTGCCGAGGAGCTTGCCGTTCCACGACGCCGCTGCTGGAAGCCAGACCTCAATCTGAATCTCAGAATCAGCCACCGGCTTCGCGACTGCCTTCACGCGGCAGAATTCCACCGGCGCACTCGCCGATGCGGCCGAAGTGACAGTGACGCCGGGCATCGAAAGCGTCGCGAGGCTTTCGCATGTCGCCGCCATGGAAGGAAGCGCCACGAAGATGCCGGCGGCCAGGATGCGGAGTGCGGAATTCAACCCTCAATCATATGTCCGGTTGGTTCATTCAGACAATTGACTTATTTCTATCTCTTTAATAGCGGTAGTCTATGAATGATTCAACGTCCTGCAGAACGCCGTCAGTGTCCGGATGAAGCCTGCCGCGGCCGGCGAGAGCGACCGCGCCGCGCTTCGCGCCACCACGATCTTTCGCGTCAGCCCCGGATGGTTCAGCACCCGCGACCGCACGCCGCGCAGCTCTTCCACCTCGAGCGCCGATGATGGCAAAAAGCTGATCCCAAGCCCCGCCTTCACCATCCCGACCGCGGTCGACATGTACGTCACCTCATATGCCGGAACCGGAAAATGCCCGATCGATTCAAACGCCCGGTTCACCAGCGTCCGAACGCTGCTCTGCCTGTCCATCAGAATCATGGGCATTCCCGTGAGCTGCTTCAGCGAGATCGCGCGTTGTTTTTCGAGGGGCGAGCCCGGCGCGAACGCCACGCGCATGCGGTCCGTGAAAAGCGGCGTGAGATGAATATCCGGCTCCGCATCCGGAAAACTGCCGATCCCGAAATCCGCCTCTTCGCTTTTCACCATCGCGAGAACGCGCTGCGCCACCACATCGCGCAGCATCACGGAAACGCCGGGCGATTCCTCCCGGAACTTGCCGAT
>CAZPZE010000499.1:0-2196 GCA_964590625.1 uncultured Solibacteraceae bacterium | reverse complement strand
GAGGCGGAGCTCATCGCCCGCGCTCATGATGACGATGCGGTCGTCGATATTCTGCAGCAGCTCGCGGACATCGCCGTGGCGCGTGGTGAAGCCTTCGAGATCGTGCCAGATCTGGCCGGTAGAGGCGATGTGGTTGTAATCGGGCAACTCGGGCGAAGATGTGTTCGCTGCTTGCACTTCCGAAAATCCACGGTAGCGCAGATCGGCGCCCGAGAGCGCGACCTTCTGGATACGATTCTGTGAATCGGGCGCGCCGGTGGCCCACTGGAGCTGGTCCCAGTAGATTTCAAGATTGGTGCGAAGGCGCAGTTTGCGGGGCGCGCCGGGGAGGAAGATGCCGTCGAGATCGAAAACGACGGTCTTCATTTTGCCGGCGGGGAAACCGAGGCCTTTGCGGGCGACCTTCCAGTTGCCGTGCGCGTCGGGCACTTCGATGGAAAGGCTTTCCGGCTGCGGAATGCTGTCCTGGCCGATGGCAATGTTGACGGTGCCATCGGTGGGATGCAGCCAGGAGGAGCCGAGGAGATAGAGCGGACCGTGCAGGGGCGCGTCCGCGGGGAGCTCGAGCTCGACGTAGTGATCATTGGTCAGGCCCTGATAAGGTCCGCGGCCGAAGGTGTCGAGATAGTTGCGGTCGAGGTCTTTGACGATGGCGCTGACGTCGTTGCCGTGATTGTCGTGGGCGCTCGCGAACGGGTGCGGCTCGGCGGTGGTGAAGAGCCTGAGCGGCGGCGCGGGAACGGCGAATCGCTCATCGGAGTACACTTCGGTGTCTTCGGGATGATCGACGACCATCAGCGAGTAATGGTCGATGTAATAGGTTTCCCAGAGCTCGGCGGTGATGCGGAGATCGTAGTAGCCATCGTGCGGCTTCAGGCTTTCGCCGGGGATCTTGAACCATTCCTGCGTCTGGCCGATGCCGGCAACGTTTTGCGCGTTGATGTGGAGGCCGAGCGCGCTTGACCAGGGTGAGCCGTCTTTCACGAAGCTCATTTGCTTGCCATCCCAGGCGAAAAGCCAGGGGCATGATCCTTTCAGACGCTGGACGGCGAGGATCTGCTGCTCCGGCTTGAGATCGAACTCAGCCTGCGCGGCGCCGTTGGGCCAGATGATGCGGGCTACGTCGGCCTTTGCGTGATCGCCGATGCCGAAGTGGACGATCGGGGAAGTGATGAGCTGCTTCTGGAGGAGGAGGCCCGCGCGGACTTCGACCGCGCCGCCGATACCGAAGGAGTTGATGCGCTGATCGCCTTTGGTGGTGGCGGCGCGCACCTGAATGTCCTGCCAGTGGTAATTCTTCGTGCCGTGATTGGTGAGGAGGACGGGCTGTCCGCCGGTTGGTGAGACGCCGACGAGATCGAGCTTGCCGTCGCCGTTGGTATCGACGGCATTGGCGGCAGTCAGGCTGGCTTTGAAGGCGAGCGGCGTGTAGTCCTTCGCGCTGCCGAGGATGATCTGGCCATCGCCGGTGATGAAGTCGAGGCGTCCATTGTTATCGAGATCAGCGGCGAGGAGTTCGGGAGCGTGCGGGGAGGTGGCTTTGGCGAGATCGGCGGTATCCCAGGCGGCGCCTTCGTCTTTATCGGAGAGGCGAGAGATCTGGCCATCGTTGCGGAGCAGAACGAAATCGAGTGCGCCGTCGACGTTTGCATCGGCCGCGAGAACGTCGTCGAACGGGCCGGAGAAATTGCCGGGCACGGCGCGCTCGTGATACTGGCCGAGGCGATCGTTCATGAAGATGTGGAGCTTACCGCTGGCGTCGATCACAGCGGCGTCGGGATCGCCATCGCCATCGAGATCGGCTGCGGCGAACGCCTTGATGCCGTTGACGCCGGCAAACGGTGTGAGGACGGCGAACGTGCCATCAGCGTTGTTGCGGAGAACGTTCCCGCCGGTGTTGCTGCCAAGGACGATGTCGAGGTCGCCATCGAGATCGACATCGAAAGCCCACGCGCCGGTGTAGGAGCCATTCGCGATGGCGGCGGGCAGTTTGGCTTTCGCGGTGACGTCAGTGAAGCTCGAAGGATCTTTCTGCTCGAAGAAGTGAATGCCTTTGGGGCCTGCGAGGGCGAGGTCGGCTTTGTAGTCGTAATTGAGATCGATGCCGAGCACGGAATGCGGACCGGCTGGGCCGCCGGGGTAGGGAAGCTTCGCGCCGCCGGAAATCTGGAGCGCGGAATCATTGGCCCAGACGAG
>CAZPZE010000498.1:0-4182 GCA_964590625.1 uncultured Solibacteraceae bacterium | reverse complement strand
TTATGAAGAAGCTCAGCGCGGGGCTGCTGATGTTCCGGAAGCGCGATGGGATCGAAGTCTTCCTCGTTCATCCCGGCGGACCGTTCTGGGCAAAGAAGGACGAGGGGGCGTGGTCGATTCCCAAGGGCGAGTACGAATCGGGCGACGATCCGCTGGCGGCGGCGTTCCGGGAATTCGAGGAGGAGACTGGGTTTCGGCCGGAGCCGAAGGGCGAGCTGCTGGCGCTCGGCGAAGTCCGGCAGCCCGGCGGGAAGCTGGTCACGGCCTGGGCGTTTGAGGGCGATTGCGACGAGGCGTCGATTCGCAGCAACACTTTCTCCATGGAATGGCCGAGAGGCTCCGGGCGGATGCGCGAATTCCCGGAGATCGACCGTGCTGGATGGTTCGGGATCGAAGCCGCCAGGAAGAAGATTCTGAAGGGCCAGATTGGCCTGCTGGACCGCCTGCCTGGGCCTATATGAACCTATTATTGACCTCTGGCGAAAAAGCGTGGCATTCTGGCAAGTGCCTTTAGCTGTAACGTCATCCCGCTGAACGGCACGAGGATGAGGAGGGGATTTATGGCCGCATCGACGACTGGTTTGGGCAGCATCGGAGTCGCTTCGGGCGAGAAGCGTCCGTTTCTCGAGAAGCTTAATGCCGAATGGCATGAGCGGGCGCTGCAACTCTTCATGGTGATTGTGCTGGGGCACTGGGGAGAGCACCTGGTACAGGCCTATCAGATCTGGGTCATGCACTGGCCGCGTCCGAAGGCCAACGGTATCCTTGGGCTTTGGTATCCATGGCTGATTCAGTCCGAAGCGTTGCACTACGGTTACGCCATCGTGATGCTGATCGGCCTCTGGATTCTTCGCAAAGGTTTCACCGGGCGTTCACGCATGTGGTGGAATATTTCGCTCGGCATTCAGTTCTGGCATCACATCGAGCATCTGCTCCTGATCACGCAGGCGACGATGCATCACAATTTCTGGAACAAGCCGGTTCCCTTCAGCGTGCTGCAGCTCGTGTTCCCGCGCGTGGAACTTCATCTGTTCTACAACACGATCGTCTTCATTCCAATGGTGATCGGCATGTATTACCACATGTTTCCGCCGGAGGGAGAACCGCACCTCTCCACCTGCACGTGCGAATGGAAACCCAAAGAACTTGCAGTGGGCAGCGCGGCGTAGTGCGCCGGCCGCCGGTATTAGCTTTTGTCTTCGCGCTGATTCTGGCTGCGCTCTTTACGTCGGCTTGCCAGGACAAAATTGATCCGGCGAAGAACATTCTGGTGCAGCATGAGGTGCAGCCGTCTCCGCCGCATGTGGGACACTCCACCATTCACGTCATGCTGACCGATCCCGCCGGCGTACCGGTCTCCGGCGCGCATGTCAATATGGAAGCGGATATGTCGCACCCCGGGATGGCGCCGGTTTTCTTTGCGGCCAACGAATCCGCGCCCGGCAGCTTCACCGGAGCGGTGGATCTGAACATGCCGGGCGACTGGACTATCCTGCTCCACATCACGCTCGCGAACGGCACGAAAGTGGAGAAGCAATTTGATCTGCCGGGGGTGCTGGCGAACTGATGGCCGATGTGCTGCCACAGACCGGCGCCGCACTCCTCGAAGACGAACCGTTCGATCTCCTGAAAGCCCCGCTCGCGGGCAGCCTTCTTCGAAGCAAAACTTCCCGCACGCTGATCCGGCTTACACTGCTCATCGTCAGCGTGATGATGATCGTGCACGGGCTTCTCGGTCCGGCGCTTGCGCCCAAAAATCTCGCGACGACGCTGAGCTGGGTCCACTTTCGCGGCGTACTTATCCTGGCGCTGCTCTGCGCGGGCAATTTCTTTTGTTACTCCTGCCCTTTCGTGCTCGTGAGGGACTTCGCCCGGAAATTCTTCCGGCCGGTACTCAACTGGCCGCGTCCGCTGCGCAATAAGTGGCTGCCGATCGGGCTTCTGGTGGCGATTCTGTTCTGTTATGAGCGGTTCGCGCTGTGGTCGAAACCATGGTGGACGGCGTGGCTGATTATCGGCTATTTCACAACTGCGCTCGTGGTGGACAGCGTCTTCCGTCACGCCTCGTTCTGCAAGTACGTTTGTCCGATCGGACAGTTCAACTTTGTAGCGGCGATGGTTTCGCCGCTGGAAGTCGCCGTGCGCGACAGGCAGGTTTGCTCCGGCTGCGGCACGCTCGATTGCATCAAGGGCCGGCGGGAGACGCAGCTCGTATCGATTTCCGCGTCCGTGAAACAGCGCGGCTGCGAGCTGGCGCTCTTCCAGCCGGGCAAGGCGAGCAACATGGATTGCACGTTCTGCCTCGATTGCGTCTACGCCTGCCCGCATGACAACGTGGGCATCATCAGCCGGCCGGCGACGAGCATTCTGAGCGGCGACCCGGCGCGCGCCGGCATCGGACGCTTCTCGCAGCGCAAAGACATTTCCGTGCTGCTCACGGTCTTCACCTTCGGCGCGCTGCTGAACGCGTTCGGAATGGTGACGCCGGTTTACGCGTTTGAATACTGGCTGAATCAGCTTCTGCACCTCGGGCCGGGTCCGATTCTCGGGCTGATCTTCGCCGGATTCCTGATCCTGGAGCCGGTGCTGCTGCTCGGCGCCGCGGCGCAGACGATGAAGACGCTGACGAAGACCTCCCGGTCGCTCGTGGCGATCGCGGTGCGTTACAGCTATGGACTGGTTCCGCTCGGTTTCGGGATGTGGCTGGCGCATTACAGCTTCCACCTGCTCACGGGCCTTTTCACGATCGTTCCGGTGCTGCAGAGCGCGCTTGGGGACGCCGGCATTCCCTTCCTCGGCGATCCGCTTTGGCGATTGACCGGAATTCCGGTTCGCGTTGTGCAGCCGATCCAGCTCGGCATGCTGGTGCTGGCGCTGGCGGGCGCGATGATCTGGAGTCACACGATCGCGGAGGAAGACCAGCCTGAGGAGACATGGCGCGCGTTCGCGCCGTGGGCTATTGTGAATGTTCTGATCTGGGCCGCCGCCGTGTGGCTGGTCCTGCAGCCGATGGATATGCGCGGAACGTTCCTGGCCAGTTAGAAAAATGACGAGATCGCTGCTCCCGCTCCTTCTGCTCTCCGCCCTTCTGATCACGCCGCAGCCGGTGGCGGCGCACATCGGACCGCCGTTTCCGATTATCGAAAACAAAAAGCTGGGTCCGGTCAATGTGGAGCTGTGGATCCATCCGGATATTGGGTCCAGCGTGGTGTTCGTTGTCGTCCATCCCCTGCCCGGCCAGTCGATTCCCAAAGATCTGAAGATGGAGGTCGGGGTACAGCCGGTGAGCGGGCGTCTGAAAGAGGCGCTGTACGGCATGTGGCGCGGCGACACGCAGGACTATGTCCAGTACAACAGCCAGGTGGAGTTCGATCGCGATGAGATGTGGAAAGTGCACCTGCTGGTCTATAGCGGAGGTGTGACGCAGGACGCGTACGCGACTGTGGAAGCGACCCCCACGCTTCTCGGCAGCTGGGAATTGCTGTTCTATACGCTCCCGTTCGCGGGCGTGGGTTTTCTCTGGTTTAAGGTGGCTGCGAAGAAGAAGAAGCTCCGCAGACAGGCTCTGGCCGCGGCGGCGCAGCGTAACAACACCGGTAATCAAACCCGTGCGTGATAGGATTTGCGCATGCGAAATTACATTGGATTCAGCGCGGCCTTGTTTTGTGCCGCGCTCTTGAATGCTCAGGCGCCCGCGCCTGCCGGCGCCAGCGGCCCGGTGAGCACCGTCGTCGCTCATCCCACTTACGTCACGATTCCCCTTGAGATCACTGTGAATCGCCCCGCCGCGGAGGTGTGGGCGCGCGTCGGCAAGTATTGCGATATCGCGGAATGGCTGCAGGTGCCCTCGTGCACGATTCTTTCGGGCAAGGATGGAGAGGTCGGCGCTGTGCGGTCGATCGGGAACGAGATTCTGGTCGGCAAGACCGAATATTCTTACACGTACACCCAGCCGGTGCGCGAAGGGCGGCCGTACAATCTGTATCACGGCACGGTGGAAGTTCGTCCGCTGACGGCAACCACCTCCAAAATTTATTACACGCTGCTCTACGACAACTCGATGCTGGCGGACGATGCCGCGCGCGAGCGTGACAAGGCGCAGCGCACGGCGAGCTTCACGCGGGCGATCCAGAACATGAAGACGCTCGCGGAGGGCGGCACGCGTCCTCCGCCCCCGGCGCG
>CAZPZE010000497.1:0-2050 GCA_964590625.1 uncultured Solibacteraceae bacterium | reverse complement strand
AAGCGGATGACGCTCGATCAGTTTCGGCGCGCGGCGGATTTTCTGCGGGCGAATGAGATCGATCTGCGGGTGTTCATTCTGGTGAAGCCGCCGTTTATGCGGGAGGATGAGGCGGTGGAATGGGCGGCGCGGTCGGTGGATTTTGCGTTCGATTGCGGGGCGACGGCGGTTACGCTGATTCCGACGCGTGGAGGGAATGGGGCGATGGAAGGGCTGGCATTCGCGCCGCCGCGCCTCGAGACGCTGGAGGCCGCGTTTGAGTATGGGCTCAGGGTGCGGCGCGGGCGGGTTTTCGTGGATTTGTGGGATGTGAAGACGGATGATGCGGGCCGGGTGGAGCGACTGCGGGAGTTGAATCTGACGCAGTGAGCAAGCGCTGGGATCTCATTGTCGTCGGATCGGGGTTCGGCGGATCGCTGCTGTCGATGATGGCGCGGCGGCTGGGGCTGTCGGTCGTGATGATCGAGAAGGGGGCGCATCCGCGGTTCGCGATTGGGGAATCGACCACGCCGCTTTCGAATCTGCTGCTCGAAGAGATTGCGGAGCGATACGATCTGCCGCGGCTGAAGCCGCTCACGAAGTGGGGAACGTGGCAGAAGACACATCCCGAGTTGCCGTGCGGGCTGAAGCGCGGATTCAGTTTCTATCCGCATCCGGCGGTGGAAGGGGAACGGCCGCTGCTGGTGGCGGCGAGTCCGAATGATGCGGCGGCGGATACACATTGGTATCGCACGGATTTCGATCATTTTCTGTTGAAAGAGGCGCAGGCGATGGGAGTGGAGTATGTCGACCGGACTGCGCTGTCGTCGCTGCGAGAGACCGCGGATGGCGTAGAGATGGATGGATTCCGCGGGCGGTTTCTGGTGGATGCGTCGGGGCCTCGCGGATTTGTGCATCGGGCATTGGGGCTCGGGGAGCGGGAGTTTCCGGGATATCCGAAGACACAGGCGCTGTATTCGCATTTTTCGAACGTTCAGTCGATGGGCGGTGAGCCGGGCATGCCGTATCCGCCGGATGATGCAGCGCTGCATCACGTGTTCGATGGTGGATGGATTTGGGTGCTGCGGTTCAACAATGGGTTGACGAGCGCGGGAGTCGCGGCGACGGATGGAGTAGCGGAGCGATTCGGATTCGCGGAAGGCGCTCCGGCGTGGGATCGCTTGCTAGACGCTCTGCCTGCGGTGAAAGCGCAGTTCGCGGACGCGAAGGCGGAACTGCCGTTTTTCCACATGCCGCGGCTTTCGTTTTGGACCTCCGCGATGGCGGGACGGCATTGGGCAATGCTGCCATCGGCGGCGGGATTCATCGATCCGTTACTTTCGACCGGCTTTCCTTTGACGCTGTTTGGTGTGGCGAGGCTCGGCGAAATGCTGGCGGCAGGGGATTGGGATCCGGACGCGTATTCCGCCAGGACAAGTGCGGAATTGTGTGCAACGGCGAGGCTGATTGGCGCACTATATGGTTCGATGGGCGATTTCCCGCAGTTTGCGCGGGTATCGCTGCTGTATTTTGCGGCGGCCAGTTTCGCAGAAACGGCGCGGCGGCTGGACCGGAAGGAGCTGGCGTCGTCGTTCCTGTTGTGCGGCGATCCGGTGTTTGGTCCGGCGAGTGCGCAGTTGTGCGAGCGGGTGATGCGGGGAGAGCAGGTGACGGAGGCGGACGTTTTTCGCGTGATCGAGGAGTTCGATGTGGCGGGGTTGTGCCGGCGGGATAGGCGGAACTGGTATCCCGTGGATGCGGCGGATTTGCTGGGCGCGGCGGCGAAACTGGGCGCGACGGAAGGCGAAGTCAGCCGGCTGCTTGCGCGGGCTGGATTTTGAATCGGTGCTAGAATGAGGACCACCGGCCATGGAGAATAAGCTGGCAACGGAGGCTGCAGCGCCGCTGGAGACGGCAGACTCCACGCTGTTCCGGCGCGTCTGCGGACGTTTTCCGACGGGAGTCACGGTGATCACGGTGCGCGACGCCGAGGGGCATCCGCATGGCGTGACGATCAGCTCGTTCACTTCGCTTTCGCTCAAGCCGCAGCTGGTGATGGTGTGTATCGATC
>CAZPZE010000496.1:0-1501 GCA_964590625.1 uncultured Solibacteraceae bacterium | reverse complement strand
AGGTCAATATTCAGGAAGTGATTCCGGGGACGGGGCTGATCGATTACAAGACCTATCTGCGCGAGCTTTCGCAGTTGGCGACCGATGCGCCGCTGATGCTGGAACATCTGCATAGCGAGGAGGAGTACACGAAGGGCCGGCAGTATATTCAGAGCGTGGCGAAATCGATGGGACTGTCATTCGGGGTACCGGCGTGAGGCGGCGCGAATTTATCGGAGCCGCCGCAGGCGCCCTGCTCGCGGGCGGGGCCGATGCGCAGGCGCTTCCCTTCCCGGTGATCGACACGCACATTCATTTGTTCGATCCCACGCGTCCTCAGGGCGTGCCGTGGCCTTCGAAAACTGATACTGTTCTCTACAAGCCCGCACTGC
The DNA here is from genome assembly GCA_964590625.1 of uncultured Solibacteraceae bacterium. GTDB lineage: Bacteria > Acidobacteriota > Terriglobia > Bryobacterales > Bryobacteraceae > BOG-234. Next base: position 1,130 of record CAZPZE010000496.1, on the reverse strand, counting down.
CGGATCGATACCGCAAGATCGCCGAGCCGTTCGGAGTGGTGGGAGCAATCGAGATTGAGGCCAGCCCGTGGCTCGAAGACAACCAGTGGGTGCTGGATGTAGCGGCCAGGGACAAAATCATCGTGGGGACGATTGGCGATCTGGAGCCAGGCAAGCCGGAGTTCCGTGCGCAGCTCGAACGGTTCCATCGCAATCCCTTGTTCCTCGGAATTCGCTATGGCAATTTGTGGGGACGGAATCTGGCCGTGGATATCGCGAAACCGGCGTTCGTCGAAGATCTGCGCGCTCTCGCCGCGGCCGGGCTGGTGCTCGATACGGCGAACCAGACGCCCGAGCTGATTGCGGCGGCGCTCCGTGTGACGGATGCCGTGCCGAACCTGCGGATCGTCATCGACCATCTGCCGCAAATGGCCGCACCGGCCGATGCCAATCTGCGGGAGCTTGGCAAGAGGCCGCAGGTTTACGCGAAAGTTTCGGAAGTGCTGCGCCGCGTGAATGGGCGTGTGCCGCTCGAGCCGGCGGAATACAAACCGAAGCTCGACGAGATCTTCGGGATCTTCGGCGAGGACCGCGTGCTCTACGGCAGCGACTGGCCGAACAGCGATAACTGGGCGCCGTACGGCGCGGAATTCGGCGTGGTGCGCGAGTATTTCATGGCGAAGGGCGCGGCCGTTGCGGAGAAGTATTTCCGGACGAACTCGATAAAGGCCTACCGCTGGCACAATAGAAATTGAGATGTCCCCCCTCCCGATTTCGGCCGGCACACGTGAGCTCCTCACTGAACTTCGCGATCTGCTGCTGGCGCAGCACAAACTTCTGCTCGATCGTGAGCGCGCATCCTACGAGAAAGTGAATGGTCCGATTCCCGGACCCGGCGCTTTTCTGGGGCTGGTGATGGGGAACCCTCATTTCGCGTGGCTGAAGCAGATTTCCACGCTGGTGGTGGAGATCGATGAGGCGCTGGCGAAGCGCAGCACGGCAGGGCAACCGGAAGCCGACGCGCTCGTGACGCAGGCCCGCGACATCATGCGCCCGCGCGAGCACGGAACGGATTTCCAGAAGCAGTACCACGATGCGATTCAGGAATCGCCCGATATCGTGATTCTGCAGTGCAGGATCGAGCAGTTGCT
>CAZPZE010000495.1:0-2172 GCA_964590625.1 uncultured Solibacteraceae bacterium | reverse complement strand
CACGGTGGACGGCAAAGATACCGGCCTGCTGCAGCGCGGCTACTGACAATTCTGCGCGGGCGGTATGTTATCCTCCCCGATGAAAAAGGAGATTCAACGATGGCCGTCGACACAAGCGGACGCAAAAAGGCAAGTGATTTTCCCCAGGAACTGCTGGACATCTTCCACCACTACGTGCATGGCGATCTCGATCGCCGCGGCTTCCTCGAACGGGCGCAGAAATTCGCCGTTGGCGGCGTGACCGCGCTCGGGCTGCTGGAAGCTCTGCAGCCGAACTTCGCGTGGGCGGAACAGGTTTCGCCCGAAGACAAGCGGATAAAGGCTTCGCGCGAGACTGTTGAATCTCCGCAGGGCAACGGCTCCATCAAAGGCTATTTCGTGAAGCCCGCTGACCTGACAGGCAAAGTCGCCGCCATCATCGTCTGCCACGAAAACCGCGGCCTCAATCCCTATGTCGAAGATGTGGCGCGACGCCTCGCGCTTCTGAACTATGTGGCGTTCGCACCCGATGGACTCACCTCGGTCGGCGGTTATCCGGGCGACGAGCAGAAGGCAGCCCAGATGTTCGGCACGGTGGACAAAGCGAAGATGCTCCAGGATTTCGTCGCTTCCGCGCACGGGCTGAAGGCTCGCCCGGAATCGAACGGCAAGCTCGGCGCGATCGGATTCTGCTTCGGCGGCGGCATGGTGAACAACCTGGCCGTCGCGCTGGGCTCGGATCTGAATGCCGGCGTAGCGTTCTATCCGGCCGCGCAGCCGGCGGATCAGGCTTCAAAGATCAAGGCGCCGATGCTCGAGAATTACGCGTCGCTCGATACCCGCATCACCTCCGCCGGACCGGCGTTCGAAGAGGCGCTCAAGAATGCGGGCGTCAGCGTGACCCGCTACGTTTATGAAGGAGTCAACCATGGATTCCATAACGACACCACTCCGCGTTATGACGAAACGGCCGCCAAACTCGCGTGGCAGCGTTCCGTTGACTTCTTCCACAAATACCTGCAGAGCTAATCGTCTGGTCTTCGCCGCGGCCGTGCTGATCGCATGGCCGGCCGCGGCGCAGCAGACCTGCGAAAGCCTCACCTCCCTCAAACTTCCTCACACCGCGATCACGTCCGCCGTCTCCGCGCCGGAGGTCCGCAATATTCCCGCGCATTGCGATGTGCAGGCTGTCTCGCGGCCCACGAGCGATTCCAATATCAAACTCGAACTCTGGATGCCGCTCACCGGATGGAATGGAAAGTATGAGCAGGTCGGCAATGGAGGCTGGGCCGGAAGCCTGCCGACGGGCTCATTCACCGAGCCGCTACGCCGAGGCTACGCGGTTGCCGGAACCGATGACGGCCACACCGGCGGCGGCGCGGACTGGGCCGTGGGACATCCCGAAAAGCTGATCGACTTCGGCTATCGCGCCCTGCATGAAACACGGCTGCAGTCGGTGGCGATCATCAATGCTTTCTATGGCAGGAACACGTCCAGAAACTACTTCTTCGGCTGCTCCGACGGCGGCCGCGAAGCGCTCATGGAAGCGCAGCGTTTCGCCGACGATTTCGACGGCATTATCGCTGGTGCGCCTGCCAACAACTGGACGCACCTGCTCGCGCTCGCTCTCTCAATCGAGCAGGCGCTGATGGATGATCTGGCGTCGACCATTCCGCAATCGAAGCTGCCAGTCATTCAAAAGAACGCGGTTGATCAGTGCGATGCACTCGATGGCGTGAAGGATGGCCTGATCGAAGATCCGCGGGCCTGCCATCCGAAACTGGCGCCGATCACCTGCAAAGGCGCTGACTCACCCGACTGCCTCACGAAGCCGCAGATCACCGCGCTCGAGAAGATTTATTCAGGCCCCGTCAATCCGCGGACTGGCGTGAAGATTCATCCAGGCTTCGCGCCCGGTACCGAAGCGGTGGCGGGAACGTGGTCGGACTGGCTGATTCCCGGCAATCCGAAAGGCGGACCAGCGGCGTTCGGCTTCGCGAATACGTTTTATCTGCAGGCGGTCTACGAAAATCTCAAGACGGATTTCCGTTCTCTGAACCTCGATTCAGACGTTGCGTGGGGCGATCAGAAGGCGGCAGCGCTCAATTCCACCAATCCTGATCTCCGGCCATTCCGCGATCGCGGCGGCAGACTGATCCAGTATCACGGCTGGGGCGACGCCGCAATACCGGC
>CAZPZE010000494.1:0-4972 GCA_964590625.1 uncultured Solibacteraceae bacterium | reverse complement strand
ACGCCGACCCGATCTCCGCGGGCGATATCCTGCCGGCGCTCCGTTCGATCGCAGCGGCTTCCAGAGGGAATCGATGAGTCTCGATCGTCTTCGCGAAGAAGTGCTGGACGCCAATCTCGAACTGGTGCGGCGCGGGCTGGTCCTCTACACTTTCGGCAACGCGAGCGGAATCGATCGCGAGCGCGGCCTGGTCGCGATCAAACCCAGCGGCGTTCCGTACGAGAAGATGAAGGCCTCGGACATCGTGATCGTCGATCTGGATGGAAAAGCAGTGGAAGGAACGCTGCGCCCCTCCTCCGATCTCGCAACACATCTGATCCTGTACAAAGCCTTCCCGGAAATCGGCGGCGTGGTTCACACGCACTCGCGCTATGCCACCGTGTGGGCGCAGGCCGGCCGTGAAATTCCGTGCCTTGGCACCACGCACGCGGATTACTTCTACGGCTCCATCCCCGTCACGGAAATCCTCACGCCCGCCGTCATCGCAGAGGCGTACGAAGCCAACACCGGACACGCGATTACCCGGCGCTTTGCGAAGATCGATCCTCTGATGATGCCGGCCGTCCTCGTCGCCGGTCATGCGCCCTTTACCTGGGGGCGATCCGTAGCCGAGGCGGCTCACAATGCCGTAGTGCTGGAAGAAGTCGCGCAAATGGCGCTGTTGACGTTTGGTTTGAATCCTGCCGCGCCCCCGGTCTCGCAGGCGCTTCTCGATAAACATTTTTTGCGGAAACACGGAAAAGGAGCCTACTATGGACAGCCGAAAACATAGACTTCAGATCGTCCCCGCCGCGTTGCTGGCGATCGCATTGGCAGGTTGTTCCACTGCGCCAAAAGAATCCGCGAAACCCGCCGCGCCCACGCCGGAGAAAATCGCGTGGGGAACGACTCCGGATGGCCAGACCGTAGACCTCTACACCCTCCGGAATCAGAAAGGCGCCGAAGCCAGGATCATGACTTACGGCGGCGTCCTGGTTTCTCTTAAGGTCCCGGACAGCAAAGGCGCCATGGGCGATGTCGTCGTCGGTCTCGATAATTTCAAAGACTACCTGACCCCGCCTCCCTATTTCGGCGCGCTGATCGGACGCTACGGAAACAGAATCGGACATGCGCAGTTCAAGCTCGATGGCGTCCTGTATAAGCTGCCGAAAAACGACGGCGACAACACGTTGCACGGCGGCAATCGCGGCTTCGATAAGCGGTTGTGGACAGCCACTCCCCTTTCGCCGCAGAGCCTCGAACTCAAATACCGCAGCGTCGATGGCGAAGAAGGCTTCCCCGGCAATCTGGATGCGACAGTTACTTACACCCTGACGGACGCGAACGAACTCCGCATTGACTATTCCGCCACCACGGACAAAGATACGGTCGTCAATCTGACCAACCACAGCTATTTCAATCTGGCCGGAGAAGGAGACATCCTTTCTCACGAAGTCATGATCGATGCGGATCGCTTTACCCCCATCGACAAAGGTCTGATTCCCACCGGCCAGTTGAAGGATGTAAAAGGAACCCCCTTCGATTTCCGGACCCCCACCGCAATCGGCGCGCGAATCGAGCAAAAAGACCCGCAGTTGATTTTCGGCAAAGGCTACGATCACAACTGGGTCCTCAACCGCAAGGGTGACGGCCTCGAGCTTGCCGCCAGAGTGACGGACCGTAAGTCCGGACGCGTCATGGAAGTCCTCACCACGCAGCCCGGCCTCCAGTTTTACACCGGAAATTTCCTCGATGGCACGTTCAAAGGGAAGGGCAGAGTCTACACGCATCGTTCCGCGTTCTGCATGGAGACCCAGCATTTTCCGGATTCGCCGAACAAACCCTCATTCCCGACAACGGAGCTGAAACCGGGCGAACAGTATAAATCGACCACGGTTTACCGCTTCTCCACCCTGTAGGAAGATGACGCTGTGCCGGATTCGCCTGATCGAATGAGTATCGAAGATGTCGCGCGCCGGGCGCGTGTTTCGCCCGCCACCGTATCGCGCGTCGTGAACAATGTTCACGTCGTCAAAAGCACCACGCGGATGCGCGTCCTGAAGGCGATCGAGGAACTGAAGTATTCTCCCAATGTCCACGCGCAGGCTCTGGCTGGCGCCGCCAGCCGTACGCTGGGCCTGATCGTTTCCAATCTGGAGAACCCGTTTTTCCTCGATATCTTTCGCGTTCTCGAGCAGGAGGCGCACAAACACGGCTACGAAGTCCTGGTCGCCAACACGGACTACGATTCCCAGTGGCTGAATTCGAGCGTATTCACCATGCTGGGACGGCGGGTTGCCGGAATTGCGCTGGTGGTCTCGGAAATCGACCCGGCGCTGCTGCGGCGGCTGGAAGAACGAAAGATCCGCACGGTGGTCTACGACGTCGGCGAGCCGCGAAAAGGCATCCTCAGCATCAAAGCCAATTACAAGCAGGGGATCGAGCGCGTCACCGAATACCTGCGCAGCCTGGGCCACAGGAAATTCGCATTCATCGGACACCACACTTCTCTCGGTCCTCTCGGCGACCGCAAGCGAACGTTCGTGGAGGTCATGGAGCGCTACTCGCCCGCCTTTCAGTTCACGACAGTCGCTGATTCCGACGATTACGCCGGTGGCCGCCGCGCTGTGCAGCAGTTGTTCTCATCGCGATTTCGCCCCACAGCAATACTCTGCATTAACGACTTCATGGCGGTCGGCGCCCTCCGGCAATTGCGCGATATGGGAATCGACGTTCCGGGCCAGGTTTCGGTCACGGGATTCGACAACATCAGTCTGTCCGGCATCGTCTATCCGGCCCTGACGACTCTGCACATACCGCGCGATCAGATCGGACGCCGCATCTTCGCCAGCCTGACTTCGAAGGAGCCGCTTCCGCGGACCCAGCAGGAGGTCATCATCACGCCGGAACTGGTCGTCCGCGAGTCCACCGGACGCGCTCCCGGAAGCTCCTGACCGCGGATCGAGTCGCATTTCCGCCGGTTGTATGATAGCGTTTGCAGACCGCCGAAACCCTCAACCGTACTTCGGCCCCACGCGAAAAGCCCACGCAAGAATCCTATGATTGACCTGGAAAAAAAGCAGCTTTGGTTCATCACCGGCAGCCAGCACCTTTACGGCGAGCAAGTGCTTCGCACTGTTGCCGAACACAGCCGTGCCATCGTTGACGGTCTGCGCCGCACGAAACAGATTCCTCTCGATGTCACCCTCGCTCCCGTCATGACCACCCCGGACGAGATCGCGAAGCTGTGCACCGACGCCAGCGCTCACGAAAACTGCGCCGGAGTGATCCTCTGGATGCACACGTTTTCACCCGCCAAAATGTGGATCGCCGGACTCCGGCGCCTCTCGAAGCCGGTCCTCCATCTGCATACCCAGTTCAACCGCGATCTGCCCTGGAAATCCATTGACATGGATTTCATGAATCTCAACCAGTCGGCTCACGGCGATCGCGAATTCGGACACATCTCCATGCGCCTCGGCCTGAGACGGAAAGTCGTGGTCGGTTACTGGGAAGACGCGGCCGTTATCGCCCGCATCGCCGCCTGGTCGCGCGCCGCCGCCGGCTGGCACGAGATGCAGAGCCTGAAAGTCGCGCGTTTCGGCGACAACATGCGGAATGTCGCCGTGACCGACGGAGACAAAGTGGAGGCCGAATCCCGTCTGGGCTTCTCCGTGAACGGCTACGGCATCGGCGACCTGGTTTCAGCCATCCGCGACGTTTCCGATTCCGAAATCAACACTCTCACGGCTGAATACGATCAGAAGTACTCCGTCGCCGAACCGTTGCGCGCCGGTGGCGCCCGCCGCGAGTCGCTCAAAGATGCCGCCCGAATCGAACTGGGGCTTCGCGCGTTTCTGAAGTCCGGTGGATTCGGCGCGTTTACCGATACGTTTGAAGACCTCCACGGCATGAAGCAGCTGCCGGGAATCGCCGCCCAGAGGCTCATGGAAGCGGGTTATGGGTTCGGCGGGGAAGGGGACTGGAAAACCGCCGCCCTCGTGCGCGTCTTCAAAGTCATGGCTGCGGGCCTGCCGGGCGGGACGTCTTTCATGGAAGACTACACCTATGATTTCGGCGGCACAGCGAAAGTTCTCGGCGCCCACATGCTCGAAATCTGCCCGTCGATCGCCGCCGGCAAACCATCCGTGGAAATTCATCCTCTGTCGATAGGCGGTAAAGAGGACCCGGTGCGCCTCGTATTCACCGCGCCTCCGGGGCCGGCGGTCAACGCGTCGCTGGTTCAGGTCGGCAGCCGCTTCCGCATCGTCGCCAATGCGGTCGATGTTGTCGATCCGCCGGAGTCTCTGCCCCAACTTCCCGTCGCCAGAGCATTGTGGGTCACTCGTCCCGATCTTCAAACCGCGGCCGCAGCCTGGATCTACGCCGGTGGCGCTCACCACACTGCATTCAGCCAGGCGCTCACCATGGAGCACATCGAAGATTTCGCCGAGATGTCCGGAGTCGAATACCTGCCGATCGACGCCAACACGAATCTGCGCGATTTCCGCAATGAACTGAGGTGGAACGCCGCCGCCTTCTCACTGAAGAGCGGCGCATAGTTCGGATGCAGAATCCACGAGCGGTTCTGTGGGATATGGACGGAACCCTGATTGACTCCGGCCCCCACCACTGGCTGGCGTGGCAGGAAGTGCTCACCGCCGAAGGCCTGCCGATCACTTACCCGCAGTTTCTTTCGAGCTTCGGCCAGCGAAACGATTCCATCCTCCGCTCCTGGTATGGAGACGCCATATCGGAAGACGTGATCCGCCGCATTGGCAGCAGCAAAGAGGCGCGATATCGTCAGTTTGTTTCCGCCGAAGGCGCTGCCGCATTGCCGGGGACCATCGAATGGGTCGAGCGTCTCCATCGCGAAGGCTGGCTGCAGGCGATCGCGTCGGCGGCGCCGGGCCTGAATGTGGAGGCGGTTCTGCGAGCGATGGGCCTCGCAGATCGTTTTCAGGCGATCGTCTCGGCCGAGGACGTGAAACTC
>CAZPZE010000493.1:0-7574 GCA_964590625.1 uncultured Solibacteraceae bacterium | reverse complement strand
CTTTCGGAACTGCCGCCGCTGGCAGCGCTAGCGGCGCCCGAAGTCGTGCGGCTGCAGAAAGAGGGCGCGATTGTAGTGGACACGCGGCCCGCCATGGAGTTCGCCGTGGCGCATGTCCCCGGATCGATCCATATCGGGCTGACGGGCCAGTATGCTTCCTGGGCCGCGCGGATTCTGGGGCTGGACACGAGGCTGATTGTCGTTGGCGAGGATTCCGAGCACGTGCGCGAGTCGCAGATACGGCTCGCTCGCGTCGGAGTGGAGAATGTGGTGGGATATCTGGCGGATGGGGTCGCCGGGTGGATCGCAAGCGGCTTCGAACTGGACTATATCCCTCAGATCGCGGTTCAGGATTTCGCAGAGCTGCGCAATCAGGAACCGGATCGCATTACCGTCATCGATGTTCGCGAGCTGAGTGAGACGAGCAGTGGTGCGATCGAGAACTCATCGTGCATTCCGCTCGGAACGCTCGGGTCCAGATTGGCGGAGCTGGATCCCGGTAAGTTGCTGGTGGTCCACTGCAAAGGCGGATATCGAAGCTCCATTGCCACCAGCATCTTGCGGCGCGCCGGCTTCCGCGATATCGCAAACCTGACCGGCGGGTTCGATGCGTGGAAGGCGAGTGGGTTACCTTGTACAGCGGCTCGCAGCGCGGAAGTCTAGACCGCCGTTTTTTCATGTCACACTCCGGAGGGCTGTCCCGTCTCACCAGCAGAGACAGGAGAAAACGACATGATTCGTTGGCTGCTTCATAAAACGATTGACAGGTTCGAACGTGAGTGGAAATACGATGCCAGCTATATGCGGGATCTGATCGACGCGAGTCCGCGGGCTGCGTGGATGTTTTCGCGGGCGGCGGCGCTGGGGCAGTTTCGGCGGGGAATTCCCGTTGAGCCATGGATCGCGGCGGGGCTTACCGCGATACGCCATGAGGATTGCGGGCCCTGCACCCAGCTTGGTGTAGCGATGGCGGAACGCGCCGGCGTGAGTCCGGCGGTGCTGCGGGCGGTGCTGACGGATAATGCAGAAGCGATGCCTCCGGATGTGGCTCTGGTGTGGAGATTCACGCGCGCGACGCTCGCCCATAATCCCGCGGATGAGGATCGCGAGACGATTGTCAGGCGATGGGGGCGGCTCGGGCTGATCAGCATTGCTTTTGCGATCACTGCTGCGAAGATCTATCCGACCATGAAATACGCCCTTGGCCACGGAAAGGCATGCATGCGCGTTGTGGTTGCAGGGACGCCGGTGGCTCTCGATCACGGCCGAGTGCCAGCGGACGTGACGCCTGTGCCATGATGCCGGATCCTGCCGCAAGCTTCGAGCCTTACCGCCGGCGACTGCTCGGCCTCGCGTACCGCATGCTCGGATCGATGGCGGATGCCGAGGATGCGGTGCAGGAAGCGTATCTGCGGTGGCACGGGGCGGATCGCGCCAAGATCGCGGACCCGAGGGCGTTTCTGATGACCACGACGGCCCGAATCTGTCTCGATGTGCTGACGTCGGCGCGAGCACGGCGCGAGGAGTACGTGGGACCGTGGCTGCCGGAGCCGGTGGTCGATACGGATGCGCTTGCGCCGGACAGCCATACGGAACTGGCGGAGGATTTATCGATCGCGCTGATGCTGACGCTCGACCGTTTGTCGCCGCTCGAGCGCGCCGCGTTCCTGCTGCACGATGTGTTTGATTTTTCCTTCGGCGAAGTGGCGGCGACACTCGACCGGACAGAGGCTGCGTGCCGGCAGCTGGCCGCGCGCGCACGTGAGCATGTGCGTGCGGCTCGGCCGCGCGGCGCTGTTGCGCCGGTGGCGAGGTCAGGCGAGATCGATGCGAAGCATGAGCAACTGATGTCCGCTTTTGTGACGGCGACCAGGTCCGGCGATCTGCAGGGGCTGACGCAATTGCTGGCGAGCGACGTTCGTGTGGTGACGGATGGCGGCGGGAAAGTGGCGGCTGCGCTGAACGTGATCCATAGCGCCGATCACGCGGCGCGGTTCCTGATCGGCGCGTCGCGCAAGGGCTGGCGCGAGGATTTCACGATGCGCTTTGCGAGCATCAACGGTCTGCCTGGCATCATTCTCGATTCGCCTGAGGGACCGGTGCAGACGACGGCGTTCGAGCTGGAAGATGGCGTGATTCGGGCGCTCTATGTGGTGCGGAATCCGGATAAGCTAAGGCGTCTCGATTACCACTTGTAGATTCCGCAGAAGTCGAGGTCGCAACGAACTTGCCAGTGGCGAAGCCCGAGGCGCAACAGCAAGGAACGCGCGGGTTCGTGATCCGCGGAAAATGTGATCTGCTCCATGCCCCACGGAATGCCGGCGACTGCGCCTTCGCAGCAGCTTACCTGCAAGCCGGTTTGCCGGGAGAGATCGGCGGCGAGCAGGACGGCGCTTTCGTTGATGCGCCTGGTTCCGGGCGGTATGGTGACGAGCCGATCGAGCAAAGGCGTGGCCGCGATCGAATGGCCGTCGGCGTCGTGAGTTCGCGTGGGGACGAAGAAGAAGACGCCTTCGGTCTCTTCGAGCGGCCAGCCGAAAGCGGAGTGACGATTGGCTTCGGCGACGATGCTCCTGAGGAGTTCGCGGACATTTGAGGGAGAACCGTCAGGATTGATCGGGAATGTTACGTCGAACCCCCATCGGGCTGGAACAAGAGTGCCGCAGCGGAGGCGGGGAACGTCGGGCGAGACATCCATCATGTCGCCGGGGAATTGAAACATGGGGTCTTCGGCGCTCACCACGATGCCGAACTCGGATCCGAGCTTCATGGCGAGGGCGTCGAGCGGACGGAAAGTGTGGACGGAGAGAACTGCGGAGTTGCCGTGGCGCTCGATGTGGACATCGTCTGATGCCTGAGGTATCGCGGCGCTCGTGAGAGCAGCGACCAGGACCAGCATCCGGGCGATGGGTTTCATGTCAGTCCCAATAGACTCGGAAATAACTGGAACGGTTTCCGCTGCAAAAACAAAAGGGCTCCGGTTTTCGCCGGAGCCCTTCGTTTGATCAGGAGATTTTCGTTTAGCTTCGCGTGCCGGCGACTTCAATCGCCTTCTTCAGCATGATGTCGTCCGACGCCTTCTTCGGTGCGGCCGGAGTTGGCGTCGCGTCTTCTTCTTCCGGGTCGCCGGTGCCGAGGTCGGGGTCGAGCACCGCGGTTTCGGGCGTGACGCCGTTATCCTGGATCGACTTGCCGTCCGGCGTGTAGAACTTCGCAACCGAGAGGATCACGGCGCTGCCGTCGTCCATCGTAATCGGGCGGAGGATCGAAGCATCACCATACGTCCGCTCGCCGACGAGCGCGGCGCGCTTGTTGCCCTGCAGAGCCGCGGCGCCGACTTCGCAGCCGGAGGCGGTGGCGCGGTTGGTCAGGACGACGAGAGGCAGAGTCGAGATCGCGTCCTTCGGGTCGGCATTGTAGTCTTTGCGCGGAACCTTCTGGCCCTGGTCATAGGTCAGCAGGCCTTTCGAGACGAAGAGGTTCGCCAGCGAGGCGCCGTCTTCGGCGTCGCCCACCGCGCAGTTCCGTACGTCGAGGATCAGCTTCTTCGCACCCTGCTTCTGGAGATCTTCGACGGCATTTGCCACTTCCCTGATCTTGCCGGTGCCGAGAGTCGGCGCCTTCACGTAACCGAGCGAGCCATCGAGCATGCGCCATTCGACCGGCGGAGCGGTGACAATCGCGCGTGTGATCGTCATCTTCGTGGGCTCAGGCTTGCGGCGCAGCACCGAAAGGTTGACCGTGGTGCCGACATCGCCGCGCAGCAGAATCTTCGCGTAAGCGAGCGGCATGTCGCGGCTGCCCACGCCGTTAATCGATTCGATGTAATCGCCATCCACGAGACCGGCCTTATCCGCGGGTGAACCAGGCACAGCCGCAACCACGACGAGATAGCCGACCTTCTTCGCCAGGATCAGGCCCAGGTCTCCCGGGTGACCGTCGGAATTCTTCAGGTAGTCCTTGTACTGCGTGGCGTTGAGATAGCTTGCGTACGGATCGATCGCTTCGAGGAGGCCGTTCAGCGCGCCGAGCGTCACGTTCGGAATGTTGGGCTCTTCCACGTATTCGGTGGAGATGTAGGAGAGGACCTGCGTGTAGACCTTGAGGTGCCGGAGAACATCGGCGTTATCCGAGCCGTCGCCCGACGCCCCCTTGCTCGCCACACTACCAAACAGGAGCAGCCCCACGATGACGGTGGAGGAGAGTACAACAGCAAACCGGGCGCGGTGATTCATATGATTAAGACGCGGGAGTGAGAAGAAACGGTTGCTCAGGCTCCGCTTTCTCAATTATAGGTCTTTCCTGACAGGATTTCGTACGGGTGTCGTAAAAGAGTGTCTGGCGCCGGCAGACCCCACCCAGTCCGAAGCTGACGCTAAACTGGCCTTTCATGTCGCGGATGCTTGAAGAAATCCGGCAGCAGCCGGAAGCGCTCGAACGTACACTCGCACACCAAACCCGAGCCATCGGGAAATTCCGGAAGATTCTGGAGAAAAAGCGGCCACGGCTGGTCGTGATCGTGGCGCGCGGGACGTCCGATAACGCCGCGCAGTTCGGCCGCTATCTGATTGAAATCATGACTGGCATTCCCGTGTCGCTGGCCGCGCCGTCGGTCCATTCGATCTACGGGGCGACACTCGACTACCGGGATGCGCTGATTGTCGGGATCTCGCAATCGGGGGAGTCGACGGACATCAGTGCCGTGATGGAGCAAGCGCGGAAATGCGGCGCGATGACGGTCGGCATTACTAACGAACCCGAAAGCACGCTCGCCAGCATGGCGGAATACGTTTTTCAGGTGCGGGCGGGGCGCGAAAGAAGCGTCGCTGCCACGAAAACGTATACGGGGCAGCTTCTCTCGCTTTACCTGCTCGCGCACGCGCTCGGGGCGAAGATTCAACTGGAGGATCTTCAGGCGATTCCGGAATCCGTGTCCGCCGCGCTGGGGTTGGAGGCGGAAATCGAGGAACTGGCCGGGCACTACAGCCTGATGCGCTCGGCGGCAGTGGTGGCGCGCGGTCTCAATTACGCGAACGCCTTCGAGTTCGCGCTCAAGATGATGGAAACGTCGTACGTGGTGGCCGAGCGGTTTTCGTCCGCGGATTTCCTGCATGGCCCGATCGCCATGGTGGACAATACGCTGCCCGTCTTTCTGTTCGGGCCCTCGGGGCCGACCTGGGCGTCGCTCCACGAAACGCTCGAAAAGATCCGGGCCATGAAGGCGAAGACGATCATCATTACGGATAAGAGCAACAGAGAAGCGGCGGCATTTGCATCGTCGGTCGTTCGTGTGCCGGAGAAACTCAGGGAGTTGTACACGCCGATCCCCTACATTGTGCCGGCGCAATTGTTCGCCGCGGCGCTGGCGCACGCCAAGGGACTCGACGCCGACCAGCCCAGGGGCTTGCGCAAGGTCACCACAAACCTGTAGAAATACCTGTAGCCCGCGGCTCACGCGGCGTCACGGCGATGAAGATCATCCAACGATTCCGGGCGGCGCTTCCACAGGGCGTGGAATACCGGGTGACGGCCGGCGGACTGTTGTTTTTCGCCGCGCTTCTGCTGGTGGGGTTTACGTCGTTTCTGACGGGGAACAACCTGCTGTTTCTGGTCTTTTCGGCCTTGCTGGCGATTCTGCTGGTCTCCGGGTTCGTCAGCCGGCTGATGCTCTCCGGGCTCGAACTGGAACTGCTGGTTCCGGAACATGTCTGGGCGAGGACCCCGGCGCCGGCGCGTATCCGGCTGAAGAATCTGAAGCGGTTTACGCCGTCGTTTTCGCTTGAACTCTCGGGACAGCGCAGTGGAATGGGGAATGTGGCGCCAATCCTTCGGGAGCCGGTCTATTTTCCAATCATTCCGGGCCGGACGACTGTGGAGGCGATGGTGGATGTCGCGTTCCCGCACCGCGGACGGCACAAAGAGAACGTTTTCCGGATCTCGACACGCTTTCCGTTCGGTTTTCTGCGCAAGAGCACGACGCTGGCGCTGCAGCGGGAAACGATTGTCTACCCGGCGATGGAGCCGTTTCCCGGCGGCCAGACACTACTGCAGGTGAGCTCTTCGGGCGAGACGGAGATGGCGATGCGGGGGATCGGGCGCGATTTTTACCGTATCCGGCCGTATGAGGCAGGCGACAATGCGCGCCATATCGACTGGAAGAGCTCGGCCCACACCGGATCGCCGCATATTCGTGAATTCACACGGGATGAACAGGGGATTGTGGAGATTTTCCTTGACCGGCGCACGGAAGCCGGGTCCAGCCGGGTGTTCGAAACTGCCGTGGAGCGCTGCGCCTGGCTCGTTTCCAACCTCGGGGCGGGGGACAGCAAGGTGTTCTTCAGCGCGCAGGGAATAGAGCTGGCGGCTTTTGAGGAGGAGCAGTTCTACGCTATCCTGAAATATCTCGCGTTGGTAGAGCCTTTAATCGCAGTAACTTCCGGCCGCGGAACGGAGTCTCAATTTAGAGCCGGGCGGGCGCAGATCGTGTTCAGCTCACGGCCGGGAGAATTTCAGGACACCGGGTGGGCTGGCGCTTTTTTCGTTGATTCCGATCAATAGCAGCTGTGTGTTTGGCGTTACAGTCGTTAGCAGCTTTTTTGGGGAGGGTTATGAAGTCACACACGGATAATACCTGGAGCCGACGGGCAGGCCGGCTTCTGGCGGTCGCCGGAATGAGCGCGATCCTGTGGAGCGGCCTCCCTTTAGCGGCACAGGTGACGGCGACGATTTCCGGCCGCATCGTGGACGCGTCGGGCGCGGGAATCGGCGGCGCAACGGTCACGGTGAAGAGCGACGAAACGGGCGCCACCCGAACCGCGGTGACGAACGACCAGGGGAGCTACCGCGTGGATTCGCTGCCTCTCGGACCGACGGAATTCCTTGTGGAGAAAGACGGGTTCAAGCCACTCGAACAGCGCGGCATCGACCTGGTGGCCGGACAGGATGCCACGGTCAATCTGAAGCTGGAACTGGGTCAGAGGACCGATCGTGTCGACGTGGTGGAGGCCATTCCCACGGTCAACATTTCGACCGCGCCGATCTCCGGTCTGGTCACAGAGCAACAGGTAAAAGACCTGCCGCTGAACGGGCGCAGTCTCGACGTGTTGATCACGACGAATCCGGGCGCGATCAATTACAGCGCGTACAAGAGTCAGCAGACCACGACGAGTGACGGCAATACATTTTCGGTGGCGGGCCGGCGTCCCGGTGACAACCAGTTCAACCTGAATGGCGTGGAGTACTCGGGATCGAGCCAGTTGGCGGTGACGCCTGGCGGCGTTAGCGGGCAGTTGCTCGGCATCGATGGTATTCGCGAGGTCAACGTCCTGACGGATACCTACGGCGCGCAGTATGGCAAACGCGCCGGGGCGCAGGTGCAGTTCGTGACACAGTCGGGAACGAATACCGTTCACGGAACCGTGTTCGAGTTTCTACGGAACAGCGCGCTCGATGCGCGGAATTTCTTCGACGATAATTTTGTGCCGCCGTTCCGGCGCAATCAGTTCGGCGGCGCGCTGGGCGGACCGATCCGCAAGAACAAATTCTTCCTGTTCGGTAACTATGAAGGCTTCCGG
>CAZPZE010000492.1:0-3114 GCA_964590625.1 uncultured Solibacteraceae bacterium | reverse complement strand
GCCACGAGTTCGGGCGGTGGCGGCAACTGGCTCTCCGCCGTTACCCCCAGTGCGAATGCAGCCACTCCTGGAACGATTGCGGTGTCGGTCGCTGTGAACGGCTTCACTCAGCCCGGGCAGTATTCAGGACAAGTCGCGGTGGCGGGAACGTCCACAGTTAATGTCCCGGTCACTCTGAACATCAGCAAGGCGCAACCGCCGGCGCTTTCGATTTCGCCCGGGCAGGAGACGTTCTCGATCGTGCAGGGCGGCGCGGCCGCGAGCGGTCAGGTGACGATTTCGAATACAGGCGGCGGAACGCTCGGGTTCTCGACCTCCGCGAGCAGCGATGGCTGGCTGACGCTCAACGGTTCGGGCTCGGGATTCGCGACTCCTGCTTCTCCTGCGACTGTTGGGTTCACGATCGATCCGAAGGGTCTGAAGCCGGGCGTCTACACCGGTCAGATCACTGCGAGAGATACGACAGATCAATCGGCGAGCGCGACCATCATTCTTACAGTGACCGCCGCGAAACCGCAGATTCGGCTCTCGCGCACCGGCATCACGCTGAGCGGCGTCGCGGGCGGCGCAGCTACGGCATCGGAGTCCGTGAACGTGTCGAACAGCGGCGGCGGATCACTCCAGTGGAGCGCAGCGGCGTCCACGCTTTCGGGAAACAACTGGCTGATCGTTTCACCAGCAACGGGTACGGCTGGCGCCGGCTCTGCCGGTTCGGCTGTTTCGATTTCGGCCGATCCCTCGAAGCTTCCGGCGGACACTTATTCGGGTTCGGTGAACTTCACGGCGGCCGATGCCGTGAATAGTCCGCAGACGATCTCCGTCACGCTCACGGTGGCGGCGAGCCAGCCGTTCCCGGCTGTGCTGGTTTCCTCCGCGGGCGCGATTCTTGCGGGTACGTCGGGCAGCCCATCGCCCGCGACCGCGAGCCTCTCGCTCTACAATCAGGCGTCGACCGCAATCAGCTATTCGGCGAGCAGTTCGGCATCCTGGCTGTCGATCAGTCCGGCCAGCGGCTCGCTCGCTCCGGGCCGCAACTCGGTGCAGATCACCGCCGATCTGAGCAGCGTCTCGGCGTTGCTGCAGTCGGGTACGGTTTCGCTTGGATTTGGCGATGGCTCGGGCGCGACGATCTCGGTGGTTCTGCTCGCGCTGCCCCCGGGCACATCCGGCGCCGCGCGCAGCGGGCTGCGTCCCATGACGTCCCTCGCGGCGTGTCTCGGAGGGAAGGCGAGCTTCCTGATTCCGGTGTTCCAGCAGCCCTTCAGCGGCACTGTGCTGAAAGTGTCATCGGCGACGGACGTGAAGATTCAGTTGATCGATGATTGCGGCAAGCCGGTGACGGCCGCGGCGGGCGGGTCGGTGCAGGTGTCTTTCAGTAACGGCGATCCGGCGATCAGTCTCATCGATACGGGCTCCGGTGTTTGGGAAGCCACGTGGACGCCGGCGGCTGTGGCATCGCAGGTCACCCTGCAGGTGGCCGCAACGGAGAATGGGCTTACGCTGAGCAACTCTGCCGGGGTGGCGACGAGCGAAAACGTTTTGGTTACGGCGGCCGGCGCGGGCGCAGCTCCGCAGCCCACGGGCATCGCGAACGCGGCGAGCGCCGGCCAGGCGATTGCGCAGGTGGTGGCGCCGGGGAGTTACGTCGCGATCTACGGTACGAATCTGGCGGGAAACGGCAATCCGAGCGCGACTGCGGGCCAGCCTCTTCCCACCACTCTGAACGGCGCCCAACTGACGCTCGGCGGTCTGGCGCTGCCGCTGCTCTACGCTTCGCCGACGCAGGTGAACGCCGTGATCCCGCAGGGCATCGCGCCGAACGCGGCGTATCCGCTGGTGGTCGTGAATGGGACCACACAATCGGTTCCGGTTGCATTGACGGTGACCGAACTGCAGCCCGGCGTCTACACGGTGGATACCTCCGGATCGGGCGCCGGCATTGTGGCGGACGCGGTGACCGGCAAGCTGATCACGGCGTCGAATCCTGCGCATGCGGGTGAGAACCTGGTGATCTACATGACCGGACTCGGTGCGCTGACCGGCGCGAACGGTGAACAGCAGCCGGCGGATGGCGCGATCGCGCCGGCAACGACGATCTATCATACGCAGGCCGATGTCTCGGTGACGATCGGCGGCGTACCCGTGGCGGCGACGCAGTTCGCGGGGTTGACTCCGACTCTCACGGCGCTCTATCAGGTCAACGTGCAGATGCCGAATGGCGTGCCAGCGGGCGGCAGCGTTCTGGTCGTTGTCACCGCAACCGATCCGGCGACCGGTACGACGGCTGTATCGAATACGGTGGATATCGCCGTGCAGTAGCCACGGGACGTGATACTGGAGTTGATGCGGGCAGCCTGGTATTCGCCGGCAAGCGGGCGCGGAGTTCTGCAGACGGGCGAATGCGCCCGTCCTGAACCTGGCCCCGGGCAAGTTCTGCTTCGGGTCCGCGCCTGCGGCGTCTGCCGCACCGATCTCCATATCGTCGACGGCGAACTCCCGCCGGTTCGCGAGCGGATCATTCCCGGTCATCAGATCGTCGGCGAAATTGCGGGCGGCGCGCGCGTCGGCGTTTCCTGGATGGGCGGGGTCGACGGCGTTTGCCTCTACTGCTCGAAAGGGATGGAGAACCTCTGCGATGCGCCGGCGTTCACGGGATACCATGTCGATGGAGGCTACGCCGAGTATGCCGTGGCGCGCGCGGATTTCGTCTATCCTCTGCCGGACGGCATGAGCGATCTGCAGGCGGCGCCGCTTCTCTGCGCAGGCGTGATCGGCTTTCGCAGCCTGCGCGTGGCGGGCGTGCAGTCGGGCCAGAACGTCGGGCTCTACGGATTCGGCGCTTCCGCGCATCTCGCGATCGCAGTCCTGCAGTCGTGGAAATGCAGGGTGCATGTTTCGACGCGCGGCGAGACCCACCGCAAGCTGGCGGAGGAACTGGGCGCCGACTGGGTTGGCGATGAAACAGCGCGTCCACCCGTTGTGCTCGATCGCGCGGTGACGTTCGCTCCGAGCGGCGACGTTGTCGTCTCCGCGCTCTCGGCGCTTCGCAAAGGCGGCGTGGTCGCGATCAACGCCATTCACCTCGACCGCATACCGCAGTTCGATTACGATAGG
>CAZPZE010000491.1:0-2389 GCA_964590625.1 uncultured Solibacteraceae bacterium | reverse complement strand
GGGCATCGTCTTCGACTCGCGATGGAATTTCAGGTGGAAGCGGTCCGTGAGCAGGGGCTGCAGCGAGAGCCACAGATCCTTGTCGCTGATGTCGTCCTTTTCCATCCGGGCGTCGATGTTGTAGCGTTCGGACATGATCCACCCCGGGCCGCCGCTGATCTGAAATTCCTTCACCTGGAAGGCCGACTGGATAATCTGAAACAGCGGCGCATTCTCCACGGTCAGACGGCCGTGCTGGGTCCGCATGCTGACGCCATTACTTCCACTCGTATTCAGCTTTATTGCCGCAACATCGAACGCGCGGGGCTGCTGCGCGAAGCAGGCATAGGCAGTCAGAAATAACCAAAAGGTTTTCATCATCAGTTCTCCGTGGGCATCTTTTCCATCTGGTCGATCACAATGACCTCAGCCGGCCCTTTGCCGCTCGCCAGATGCAGCCCAAGCTGTTCCTCGAGCGCTGTGAAAATCGATGGTCCCGTCGGCGCGGTATCCGAAGGTCCAACGTTCAGCCCGGCGCCCAGATCCCCTTGCAGCGCGAACGTATAGGCACCTGTCAGCCCGGTCTGGTCAAGCACCGGGAAACCAACCTGCCGCGCAATCAGATCCGCGAAATGGGCCATCGTGACTCTCGTCGCGCTGAACTTACCGTTCCCGCCGCTCGTCTGGCCCTGCCCCGCATCCACGGGCGTGATCTTCGCGCCGCTCTTCGCGACGACGAGTGTGTAATTCGGAAGCTGGCGGGTTTCTTTGTGTGCGGTCATGTTGAAGCGGTCCGCGAGGAACGCCTGCATCATCAGGCGAAGTTGCGGAGTCTGCGTGTCTGCCGGAAACGTCGCTTCCATGTCGAAGTGTTCGTTCCCGAGCCAGCCAGGGCCAATCACCGCATATTCCCGGTCGTCCGGAATGCTGTAAGCATTCAGCAGAATCTTTTTCAGCGATACGTTTTGCAATGCAACATGCCCCGGCGTGACGCGCATCGAACTCGGACCAGGGCCGGAATAGTTCGTCTTAATGGACGCCGCTTCGAACGCAGGAGTCTGCGCGATCGCGTAACTCGCGAGTACGAGCAGAGAACAGATCAGCTTCATGCCCGATTGTTACGCAAGACGTGCGAATGAGGTTCACACGAAAATCAATCGCGGCCAACTGCAAGATAGACCGCTACCGGCACCACGAAAACCATCGCGGCGGTCGCAGCGACAAGAAGACCGTGAGTTTCAATGAGCGCCATCGCAGAGGGAACGAGCTTCGCAGGATCGACCTGCGCGCGGACCCACTGCAGCCCGGATTGAAACCAGTTCGACGTGGCGCCAATGCAGGCGCCCATCAGCACCATGGCGCAGGCGAACGCGGCGATCTGGACCGCGGTGATGGGACGTCCCGCCGCCTTCACAGCTTCGCGGCGCGCGCGCATCTGCGCTTTCCACCAGACAAGGCCGGAATCCGGGAGAGCCTCCGGAATACGGGCATGTTCAGCCGACTCTTCCCGGGCACACTCAATAGCGCCGGCGACAGCGGCGACTTCCGAGCAGATTTCGCAGTGCTTCGCGTGCTCCCGCAACTCCACATCCACGCGCTCCGGCCACCGCGACTGCATGACGGCGCAGAGCACGTCAGCTTCGAATTCGCATTCGATCTTTCTCACTGGGCGCCTCCTTTCTCGCCGAGCAGCTTCGCCATCTTCTTACGGGCTCGGAACAGCAGGAGCTTCATGCTGGAAGGCTGCACGCCAATCGCGCCGGCAATTTCGTCGTGCGAAGCGCCTTCCGCATACGCCATCCACAGCATGGCGCGATCGCGCGGACGAAGCTGCGCCATGGCGCGATTCACGTCAGTGCGCCGGGCAGCATCATCGCCATGATTACCAGAGCGTCCGGATGCCGCAACGGCCTCCACGTCATCTCCGGTTATCGATGCAGCGGGCCGCGCGAAGCTTCGGCGGCGCGCATCCACAGCCAGATTCGTCGCGATGCGATACAGCGAGTTGCGGCGGTGAGCATCGCTGTCGAATCGCTCTTCGCCCGGCGAGTTCGAAGCCGCGCGCAGGAAGCGATAGAACGCTTCCTGCAGAAGATCGTCGGCCAGTTGCCGGTCGCCGGTAACGCGGGAGAGATACGCCCATAAACCGCGTGCGTTCCGGTCGTAGAAACCGCGGAAAGCCTCTTCGTCCATCACGAGGCTGACCTCGGCGTTGGCAAAGGCCTTCGCTCGGCTGACATCGCTGTAGGTCAGTTCGCGGAACACTGTCTTAGTCTACCTTTCATTGGGGCATCTCCGGGAGTTCGACAATTCGGCGCTGCGGCGGCGGTTCGAGGAGTCCCAGCTTCTTCGAAATCAGGAAGGATGCGGCGGCGGAGATTGCGAATCCGGCGCCGAGTGAGACAGCAAT
>CAZPZE010000490.1:0-2275 GCA_964590625.1 uncultured Solibacteraceae bacterium | reverse complement strand
AACGCGCTGGTCAAAGGTTTCGCCGAAACGCTCGGTCCCGATGGCTATCCGTACGCAAGCGAAAAGGCGGCGACCACGTGGCCCTGCTATATCCTCGACAAATACGAAGCCGGCATGCTCGACGCGTCGCGGCTGGTGCAGAACGCGGATGCGAAACGCGTGCTCGTCGAGGCGATTCACGGCGCGATCCCGCATATTCCGGATCACACCTACGACCGCGGGCCGGATAGCCCGAAGCAGGCGCCATATGACGAACCTTACATCCTGCCGGAAAATCTCTTCAACACCTGGGAGCTGACCGGCGACCGCAAGTATCTCGATATGGCGGGCCTCTATCTGCTCGATCACGATCTCTACAATCCGCTCGCGCAGAACCGCAACGTCTTGCCGGGTAAACACGCATACAGCCACGCCATCGCCCTGAGCTCGGCGGCACGAGCTTACGAGATTCTGCGCGAGGAAAAGTACCTGACCGCCATCCGCAATGCGTGGGACATGCTCGAACAGACTCAGCAGTTCGCCTCCGGCGGATGGGGACCGAAAGAGGCGTTCGTTCCGCCTGGTGAAGGCAAGCTGGGCGAAAGCCTCACCACTACGCGCGATCATTTCGAAACGCCCTGCGGCTGCTATGCCCATACGAAGCTCGCGCGCTATCTGCTGCGCTTCACCGGCGAGAGCCGTTATGGCGACGGCCTCGAAAATATCCTCTACAACGCGCTTGTCGCCTCGAAAGATCCCGGCGGCGATGGCGAATACTTCTACTACTCGGATTACCAGGCGCTCGCGAAGAAGGGCTATTACAAGCGCAAGTGGCCATGCTGTTCGGGAACGCTGCTGCAGTCGGTGGCCGATACAGTCCTGAACGTCTATTTCCATCGCGACACGGCTCTGTTCGTCAATCTCTACACGCCATCGGAGGTGGGATGGACAGTGAACAGAGTGCCGCTTACTCTGACGCAGGAAACGCGGTATCCCGATGACGGCGAGATGCAGTTCCGGATTCAGACACCAACGCCGGCAACATTCGCGCTGAACCTGCGGATTCCGCGCTGGGTTACCGGCAATCCGAAAATTCTGGTCAACGGAAAATCGTTTTCGACCGCGGCTGCGCCTGGAACTTTTGCCTCGATCTCACGCACCTGGCAAAACGGAGACACTGTGCACCTTTCATTGCCGCTCGAGTTCCGCGTGCAGGCGGTGGACGACAAGCATCCCGATCGCGTGGCCCTGATGCGCGGCACTCAGATGATGGTCGCGTGGAATCCGCCGGCGGATTTGCAGGATCAGCCGCTGCGCCTGCCCGGCAAACCGCGGCCTGTGGCGCACCAGCCCTCGGTATTCACGATTGACGCGCCGAACGGCGCGGTCACAATGGCGCCCTTCTATCAGGTGCGCGATGAAACCTATACGACCTATCTGCGGCGAGAGGCACAATAGATTATGCAAACGACAAGAAGAGATCTGGCCGTTCTGCTTCCGGTACTCGGAGCTATCGCGGCGGCGCAGGCGGAAAGCGCTGAACTGCCGACGCTGAAGTCCGTCGTCAAAAAGTTCGAAGACCTGCCATCGCGGGCCAGCGGCGCGGGCGGCAAGAACAACACCCACGCCATTTTCGATGGCCTGACCCGCAACAACTATCGCATCGAGGCGCACGAAACGGAACTCGCGCCCGGCGGCGAGCCTCATCCGCCGCACCACCACGTTCACGAAGAAATGATGTTGATGGTGAATGGCGAGCTCGATTTCACCGTCAACGGCAAGACGACGCGAATCGGCCCCGGCGGCTTCGGCTTCGCGGGATCCAACGATGAGCACGGCGTGAAGAATCCGTCGGCAACGGAACGCGCGCGTTACTTCGTCATCGCTTTCGGTCCGGTGTCCTGAGCTTTACTGCGGCGACATCCGAACGATGTCTTTCGCCCGGCTGGCGGGCGTGACGTCCAGCTTCTCCAGCTTCCCGTTGCGCCAGACACCGTGCACGACGGTGTTCATCGGCGCGTGCAGCCTGAAGTCGACATTCCACTCCTTCGGCCACGCCGGAAAAAGCAGCAGCTTCTCGCCGCGCACCTGCAGCAGCATCGATTGCAGGATCATCTGCCCTGCCCCGCCATTATCGAGATCCGGCTCGTAGTCGTGGCCGGGCTTCCAGAACCAGCGGAATCGCTCGTTGCCGTAATCCGTGAAGTTCGCGACGGCCTCGTCCCGTGCTGTATCCGCCAGGCCGAGGCAGGCGGCGTGAATTCCGTCCTGTACCCAACATGTGCTGGCTTTGTTC
>CAZPZE010000489.1:0-6880 GCA_964590625.1 uncultured Solibacteraceae bacterium | reverse complement strand
GGTGACTTTGCGTCCGCCGCCGCCGCGGCCACCGCGTCCGCCGCGTCCGAAGCCGGCTGAGCCGGAGACCCAGGCGTTCTGAAGACCGGCGGGATCACCGTCATACTTTGCGCCGATGCCTTTGAGGTCGCCGGTGATGGAGTGGCAGCTGGCGCAGTGAGCATCGAAATATGCTTTGCCGGCCTGGGGGTCACCGACGAGGACGTTGAGGTGGAGGCCGACGGGGTTGCGTCCGGGCGGGCTGCCCTGCGCGCCCATGGTGGCGAGCACGCTGTGGATGTATTCGGAAATCGCGACACCGTCGGTCGGAACCAGAGTGATGGGCGGATCGTGTTTGGCGACGCGGGCGGAGATGAGTTCGCCGTGCTGGTCATCCATGGCGATGGCGGAGCGCAGCAGGTTGTTGCCTTTGCCGAGGACGCCGCGCATGTCAGCCGCGTGGCAGCTGGCGCAGTGGGCGTCGTAAAGCTGCTTGCCGCGAAGGATGACGTCCTGGGAGGCGAGCTGGCGTGTGAACTGATTGAACTTATCGGGGCTGCGTCCGGCTCCGCCTGCGCGGCCGGCACCGGCACGGCCGGGTCCGCTGGCGCCGCGGCCGCCACGACCGCCGGCGGCGGGGGGTGGGGGCTCCTGCGCGAGCAGCAGCGCGCCAGTAACAATGAGGGCGATAGCGGCGGCCGCGATCATCGGGAATTTTGCCCTGTAAAACATTTCTAAGACCTCCTGGTGATCTCCAGAAGCTATAGTCTACACACCAATGATGGATGCATGGAATGGCTCAATTGTTCCGGATGCGAACTAAATTGGCCCGCGGGGGCGGGTTTTGTTGTTGACCGTCGCACTATTCTGTTTTACGATATATCGCAGAACATGATATGGTGACTGACGCTGCATTGCTTGTGCTGGCGAGCCTGGCCGAAGGCGATAAACACGGGTACGGAATGATGCTGGACATCCAGCAGTTCACGGGGATCGAACTGGGTCCGGGGACGCTGTATGGCGTGATCACGAGGCTGCTGAAGAGCGGGTGGATTCGCGCGCTGGAGTCGGACGACCGGCGGCGGCCGTACAGAATTACGCCGGCGGGGCGCGCGTATCTGCAGGCGCAGGTAGCGGAACTCGAAAGCGTGGTGAAGACGGCGCAGCGGAGGCTGAAGCACGCATGAGACGGTGGATCCGGTACGCGGCGGGGCTATATCCGCAGAGTTGGCGCGAGGAGTTTGGGGAGGAGTTTCGCGCGGTGCTCGATGATGTGGAGCCGAGCTGGCGGGTGTTCGGGAATGTGCTGCGGGGGGCGATCGAGATGCGGATGATGAACGGGAGTGGCTGGGCGAAGCTGGTGGCGGCCATGGCGATTGTGGGGGCGGCCGTTGGGTTGGGCGTGAGTTATCGGGTGGCGCCGGTTTATGTGTCGTCGGCGACGATTCGTGTTACGCCGGTGGTGGATCCGGTGCGACCGGCGACGGCGGAGGCGCTGCGGGAACGGGTTGCGCAACACGTCGCGGAAATGGAGACCGAACTGCGGACCCGCCAGGCACTCGCGTCTGTGATCAACGATTCGCGGCTGCTTCTCTACAGCGCGGAGCAGAGGACGAAACCTCTGGAAGATGTGATTGAGGAAATGCGGCGGGACTTACAGATGACGGCGGTCCCATCGTCCGCTGATGGAGTCGTCTTGAGCATCTCGTTTTCGTATGGCGATCCGGCCAAAGCGCGAGCGACAGTTCAGACGCTGGTGGCGAAATTCATCGAGGCGAATCTGAACCACAGCCTGGCGCGGCAGAGGGCCTACCAGGATTTCTGGCGAGACATGGCTTCTGTGGAACACCTGAAGTCAGTGCCTCCGGCACCGGTGGGAGAGATCGCGCAGGTCGTCGATGCAGCGAGCAAGCCTCTGAAACCGATTGGGCCGCATCGGCGGATTTTTTGGGTGTCTGGTCTGGCAGGGGGTATCCTGGCTGGACTGGCCGTGATATCCGCAATACGCTGGCCGCGCGGCATGATGCGACTGGCCGGATTCGCGACGGCTGGCTGCGTTATTGCAGGCGCTGCGTCGTTTCTGATTCCGAGCCGGTATACGTCCACTGCGGTGATGATGGTCAAGCCGCCGCGGGTGACCGAGGATCCGCTGGCGCGCTTGCCTGCTGCGAGTTCAGCTGCCGCTTTTCTTCAACAGAGTGAACCGGAGATTCTGAGCCCTGGGAGTCTGGGGAGGATCATTCAGGACCGGCGGCTCAATCTTTATGAGAAAGAGCGAGGCACGGGATCAATGGAGGATGTGATTCGGAAGATGCGTGGGGATTTGCATATCACTCCGATCGACCATGGTTCGTCGTTCAGTATTTCATTTACGTATAACGACAGGTACAAGGCGCAACAGGCTGTGCAGACACTGATCAGTGCGTTTGCGGAGCTGGATGAGAGCCAGGACAGACTGAGGCAGGTGAGTGGTGTGCGTCGCGAGATTCTTAGACGCAAGGCCGGCGAGGTGCTCGTCGTTATGGATAGTGCGGACTTGCCGTCGGCGCCGGTTTTTCCGAATCGTCTGGTGATTCTCGGGATGGGGCTCGGTCTCGGTGTGCTTCTGGGCGCGGTTTCGCTGCGTTTCTGGCGGCCAGGGCCGCCTCAGGGAGATGCGCCCCTACTGGAGGTCGAAGTCGATGGTGCGGGTGACGGTTTCGGGGCCGGTGGAATGCGACGCGGTGACCTCCAGGCGATATGAGCCGGAGGGAAGTCCGGTGGTCGGGACAGTCGAGGCCACTGGCACCACGGGCTTGCCGGGTTTGATGTAGCCGGCAACGCTGGCGACGCCGCTATCCGATTTCACCGCGCCTGATTTATCCAGAACGCGGAAGCGCATGCTCACGGCAGCTGGCGCCTGACCGACGAGCGAGGGCTCGTCGATTTCGGTGTAGAAGAAAATGTGCTCGTTCTTCTGAAAATGCAGGTTCGCGGTGGGGACGATCTCGTGTCCGGCGGCGAGCAGCGGCGAGCCGCCTTCGACCATGTCGGCGGGCAGACCGGCACCGGCAGGCGCGTTGGCCAACTGACGGCTCAGGGCGAGCGCGCCCATGGCGAGCTTCGCGGGATCACGCGGTTCGACCGTGATTTCGGTTGAGGTCTTTCCAAAAACTCCATCCGACGGGCTGATGGCGGCTTTGACGGTGTACTTGCCGGGCGCGAGCGAGAGCTGATTCTCGTAATGGAAAGGCAGCCTGAAGAAAGCGTCAGCCTTTTTCTGATCCGGAAATTCGAGGTTCAGAGTTTCGCTGAAGCGGGAGGCAACGGACCCATCGGCGCCGTACGCGGCGCCTTCGACTGCGAGCTCGCCATGTACCTTGCCTTTCTGCTTCTGCACCTTGACGCCGGCGGTAGGAGCGTCGAGGACGACATCAACGTGGGCGCGATCCGCGCCCTGGCTCCAGAACCACGGGGCCTGCATCGAGAGATTGAGATTGCCGTTCGCCGTTGCGGCGAGCGCGGCTTCCAGTTGTTTGGGAGGAGCGCTGCCGGCGCAGAAGGATTTGCGCGCGTAGACATCGGCATCGGCGGTATCGACCTTGATCTTGAGCGAGTGGCAGGCGCCCGCGGCTCCGGGGGCTGAAGCGAAAGTGAGGGCGTAGTAGTGATCCTGAAGCTGAAGAATCTGGCCGAGTGCCTCCGGCAGATACTGCGTGGGGCGGATGGATTCGGCGCCCGTGCCGCCCGACATGGTGTTGCCGTAGGCGGTGTTGTTGGAGATGGTGTAGAGCGCGACGTCGGCGTGGTTGGCGGCTTCGATCGCGGCGTCCACCTGGGCGGTGGCGTCCTGCGCGAATTGCTGGCCGCCGGTGAAGAAGATGACGACTTTGCGGCCGCGGATATTACGGAGTGAGTTCGAAAGGCCCTGGATGGATTCGGCCATGGCCTGGCTTTGGAGGAGAGCATCGCCGCCAGCCTGGGAATTGCCGAGCGCGGCGGTGCCGGTCATGACGGCGCTGGCCGTGGCGCCGGTGGTGAGGCTGCCGAGGCGGGCGCTGGTGGCGGTTCCGTTGAGAGCCGTCTTGACGGCTCCGACGTCGCTGGTGAAGGGCTGCAGAATGTCGATGCCGGCGCCGCTGCGGTAGGCGGCGACTTCGAAATAGATGTCAGGGCGGGTGGAAGTATCGAGGAATTGAGCGACCCAGGTGCGGTAATTACCCTGCATGGCGGCGCTGGTGGTGGTGTTGTCAAAAAGCAGGACGACGGCGTGGGGGACGCGGCCGAGGGGCGTAACGGAGGTGACAGGCTGATCTTTGCCGTCTTCGGAAAGCTTGAAATCTTTGGGGGCAAGGCCGTTGACGAGAGTGCCTTTCGCGGCGACGATGGCGTCAATGGTGACGGGCTCCTGGGCAGAGAGGGAGCAGGCGGCGAGGGTGAAAAGTGAAAGGGTGCGGATAAAAGGGGACATATTCGGGGTTCGCTTCGGAAAGTTGCGTCCTAAATCAACTGCTGGTCCATCTATTGTATTTCATGGCCGTTCCGGTGGCGACCAAAATCGCGGATTAAATCTCTTCGGTGGGGCCGCGAGATTTTCGAATATCAATTCTCGATGACAGCTGGGACGGGAGTTACGACTGGAGATTTAACTCGATGATATCGTCGCTGGCGAAATCTTCGTAGAGAATTTCTTCGGGCTGCGAGGGGAGTTTGCGGGAGATTACGATCGCGGCTGCAAGGCCCGCGGCGGTGGCGATATAAGTCAGCCATGCCGAAGCGATCTGTTGCTCCCATTCCACGAGCTTCAGGAGAGCGAGCGGGAGGATTTGTATTGTGCCGGCGAAGATGAGGTGGAATCTCGATTTGCCGGGGAGATACGAGCAGGCAAATGGGATTTTGCGGAAGGTGATCAGCCAGGCTTCGATGAGAAGCATTCCGAACAGCGCAACGAGAAACAGATGTTTCGCCGCCTCAGCCGTCGGCCAGGTGCGCAGGAACCAGACGGCTGCGCCGAGGAGTCCGGGGAGCAGGGTAAGTGCGAGCAGAGCGCGGCGGGCGGCTGTTCGCGCAGTCGCGGCGCCGCTCATCGGCAGTGTTTTGAATAGCCAGTTCGCGCGCAGGTCGAGAGGGCGTGAGAACGCCATGCGCGTTCCGACGACCGCCAGACACAGCAGCAGAAGAATGGACGGCATCGGGGCTTTCATGACGGCGATCATGGCGAAGCCGACGCCGAGATAGAACGCCAGATTCATGCGGTGCTGGCGGCTGCGCGCGAGCGAGCGGATGGTGAAGTGTACGAGCGCCGTGTGCGGGCGGGCGCCGAAACGTGGAAGCCAGAGGCCGCCGCGGGAACCAGGGAGGATATCCGGCTCTTCGGCGATTTTGCGCATGGTGCGGAGCCAGGAGAGTACGAAGGCGACAAGGGTCATGAGGACTGCAATGGCGAGTCCGGCGAGCGCGCGTGCGGCAAGGCGATCGATGGCCGCAGATGGATCGGCGCCGCTGATCTTGCTGAACAGCCCCATGAACCAGTAGTCAGGAAGCGAGGCGAGCGCGCGCTGATTTTCGGGCGCTGCGAGCGCCTTCGCGGTGAGGAACGATGGCTGGAGGAAGATGACGCCGAGGAACAGCGCGAAGGCTCCGATCTGCAGGAACGAGGAGATCCGCAGAAACCAGGCGCGCGGCAGAAGCGCGACCGCGCCCTGGAGGCCGAGCATCGAGCAGTAGAGGAATGCGCCGGCGGCGGGGAGGGTAATCCAGTACGCGGCCATGAAACGGAGCCGGGGCACGAAGCCGGCACCTTTCGGCGTGAGGGCTCCGGGCCATGTGAAACCTGCGAGGCAATGGAGGGCGAGGACGGTGAGTCCCAGAGAAGACGCCGCGGCGGCGACTTTGGCGACGAAGATGGCCGAGCCACGCACGGGCAACGGCGAGAGGACCTGTACATCGCGGCGATCGGGAAAAGTGCTGTCCCAACTGAGCAGCGCGAAGATCCCGACAACCAGCATGGTGACCTCTATGAGGATGCGCTCCATGAACCACGTATTTTCGCGACTTCGCGGCATGCTGCCGGCGATCAGGCCCGCGTAGGCGCCGACGAAGCTGACGAAGATGAGCATCGAGGCGAATTGTCCGAAGAGTTGGCTGGCGTCGCCGCGCGCTCCAGCGGCCAGGAATTCCACATCCATCAGACGGAAGAGGAACTGCCGGTAAAGGATGCGCGTGTGGGACACGTCAGGCCTGGATGAGATTGGCGATATCGGCGGCGAGTTGCGTGGTGTTCTGTTCGACCGCAAGCTGCCGGAAGATTTCTTCGAGTGTGGGGAGCGACATGAGTCCGCGAAGGCCGTCGATGGAATCATCCGCCACGACTTTGCCGCGATGGAGGATGACGACGTGGCGGGAGACGCGCTCGACGGTATCGAGCTCGTGCGAGCTGAAGAGGATCACTTTGCCGCGCGCGGCGAGTTCTTCGATGAGGCTGCGGAGGACGAGCGAAGTGCCGACGTCGAGGCCGGAGAAAGGCTCGTCGAGGAGGAGGATGTCGGGATTGTGGAGGAGCGCGGCGGAAAGCAGAATTTTCTGGCGCATTCCTTTGGAGTAAGACGACATGGGGACGTGGCGATCGCCCCAGAGTGCGAGGAGGCGGAGGAGTCCTTCGATGCGGGGAGTGGCGGTTTGCGGCGGAATGTCGCGCAGTTGAGCCACCATGTTTAAGTATTCAAGGCCGCTGAGGTGGGAGTAGAGATAAGGCTCTTCGGGAACGTAGCCGAGGCGGCGCTTGAAGGCGAGGAGATCGTGGCGGATCGGCTGGCCATCGAAGAAGATTTCACCAGATGACGGCTCGATCAGGCCGGTGATCATCTTCATGGTGGTGGATTTGCCGGAGCCGTTGGGGCCGAGGTAGCCGGTGACTTCGCCG
>CAZPZE010000488.1:0-6872 GCA_964590625.1 uncultured Solibacteraceae bacterium | reverse complement strand
CGCGTTCTGCGCCTGCTGGGAACGATCGGCGCCTTCGCGTCCACTGGCCGCGGCCTGCTGGGCGTTCTTGAGATCGTCGCGGAGCTGGTTGAGCGCCTGGGTGACCGGCGCCTGGCGCATCACCATCGCGCCGCCCATGCCACCGCGGATGTACTGTTCCGAGGTCTGCATGCGCTGTTCGATTTCGTTCTGCTGCGCGCGGCCGGAGGCGTCACGAAGCTGCTTCGCGACATCGGGCTGCGTGCCGGTGACGCTGCGGGTGGCGGAGTTGATCTCCTTCTGGAGATCCGTGTAGTTCTGGCGCAGACTTTCCTGCTGATTGGCGAGCTGCTGTGAGGTGCGATCGTCCGGTTCGGCACCGGTGCCGAAGGTGCGGCGCATCTGCTGCTCGAAATCCTGCTGCTGCGAAGCGAGGCGATCGGCGCGATTGGCGAGATCCGCCATCTGGTTGCCGGTTTCCTGCTTCTGCATGTTCTGCATCATCTGATTGGCGGCCTTCATGGCGTCGGCGGCGCGCTGCGCGTCCTGCGCGGTCTGGCCGTTATTCTGGTTCCGGCTGGAAGCGGCGTCGCTCATGGCGCGTTCGGCGTCCTGCATCTGGCGCATGAGCTGGCTCAACTGGCCCTGCTGTTGCTGGCTGAGACCGCTCTGATTGCGGGAAAGCGACTGCGAGCCCTGCTGGCCGGACTGGCCGGACTGGCCGGATTGTCCGGACTGCTGTCCGGATTGGCCCTGACGGCCCTGCTGTCCCTGCTGACCGTTCGAGGCCTGCTGCTGTCCGGACTGGCCCTGCTGGCCCTGTTGACCCTGCTGCCCTTGTTGACCCTGCTGCCCCTGCTGGTTCTGCTGACCGTTCTGGAGATCCTGCATTTGCTGGCGAAGCTGTTCGACTTCGCGGCGCAGCATCTCCTGCTGGTATTTGCTCTGGGCGAGCTGCTGCGGATTGAGCTGCTGTTGCTGGCGCGCGAGATCCTGCTGGCGCCGGGCGAGCTCATCGAGCTTCTTCATGGCGTCATCGATCTTCTGCTGCGCCTGCTGCTGGGCGCTGCCGCCCGCGCGCGAGTTGGTCTCGTACTGGTTCTGTTCTTTATCCAGCTCGAGGTCGAAGAGGTTGGCGAGATCGCGGCCGGCTCCGCCGCCACCGCCGCCCCCGCCACCACCACCGCCGCCGCGGGAGATCTGGATCTGGATATCGCGTGAAGTCGCTTCGGCGCGGAGCAGATGCTGGAGCGCCTGCTGCTCCGGACCGAGCGCTTCCTGGAAGTTTTGCGCTTTGAGCTTTTCGGCCGCGGGCGTCATGGCGGCGATCGCGGCGTCGACTTCCTTGATGTACTGGCTGAAGGCCGCACCGGCGTCATCGATCTGGCGGGCCTTCACGCGATTGGAGAGCGACTGTTCCTGATCGCGCAGTTTGCCCTGCACCTCGGAGAGATATTTCGCGGTATCGGCCGCAGTGGCTTTGGCTTTCGCGTCGCCCTTCAACTGGTTGAAGGTGGCGGCGATGATTTCCTTTTCACGCTCGGAGATCTGCTGATCCTGCTGATCGCCACCGCCCCCGCCACCACCGCCGCCCGCCTGCTGTGACTGTGAGTAGTTGAACTCGAACGGAATCGCCTGGATAAACATCATGTCCGTCTTTTCAGTGTTCTTGCCATCGCGCGCGACGGCATAGAGACTGACGACATCGCCAGGCACGGCTTTGAAATCTTCCATCGCGAGGAGGGTGTTGCCATCGACCTTCTTCGAACCTTTGTCTTTGAGGAGATTGATCGTCTTCTCGGCGCCGCCGTTCACGGAGTAATGCAGCGAGAGTTCCTGCAGCGGATAGTCGTCTTCGGCGGAAACCTGGACACCGACTTCCTCAATGGGGCTGACCTTGGCGTCACGCCCGGGCTTTGTGATGCGCACCATGGGAGGCGTCACTTTGCGGGCTTCGATGAAATAGTCGTCACTGATGCGGACGACTTCGCCCTGATAGAGCACGCCGACGTGGTACATGCCGTCTTTGGCGATGGTGACGGTGGCGTTGGTGGTGTTCTTTTTATCGGGGCCGACTTTGCTGGCGTCGAGCCTGAGCGGGTCGCCTTCTTCGAAAACCATCTGGCCGTCATTCAGCGGGCGGTCGGTCTCGATCTGGAGATGCGCGACGGTGCCTTCGACCGCGCGGAGGTCGCCGCCGGGATTTTCGGTGTTCGAGGGCATGCCGGACCAGGACGGATAGTTGTAGGTCACGGCGATATTCTTCACGCCCGGAAGATCCACGGTGTGGAGCTTGTAGGAGGGCGACTTGATACCGTCGGCTTCGACGTAGTATTCGACGTCTTCGGGAAGGCCGATGAAGGTGAAGTCAAAACCGGAGCCGCCGCTTTCGACCACCATGGGCGCCTGCTCCCATTTGCCGGAGCTGGCGTAACGGGCCCAGAGGCTGGCTTTGGAGGCCGTAAAGCCGTTCAGGTGGGCGACGACCGGCTGGTCTGCGCGGCGGCGAACTGTTTTGGAACCGGGGGTGACGGAGACGCTGTAGACGCCCTGCTGGGCGGCACCTTTCGGGAGGCTGCCCCACAGCACCTGAGCGCCGTAACCGAAAACGCCGGGCCCCCAGAACATCAGCCAGGCGAGAAGACCGGCGGCGGCTGCTCCGAATGCGGCGAAGCCGAGAATCCTGCGCTGTTCGACGATCGATTCCGGCTGGGCATCGTGGGTCATCGAGAGGGCATCTTCGGCGAGCAGCGGAAGAAATGGGTCGTCTGGCTGGGCCTGTTGCTTTTCGTGGAATGTCAGGAGGCGCTGGTCAAAACCGGGGCGGCGGCGTTCGACTTCGCCGGCGGCGCGGCGGCGGTTCATCCGAAGCAGGGGAACAATGAGCGCGACCGCCACCACGGCTCCGATGCCGAGGAAGAGTAAAGCGCGGCCAGCGAGCAGGCTGGATGGTGTGAAGGCGGATCCCATCATGACGCCGACAATGGCGAGGGTGAGAAGGAGAGCGACGCCCACGGTGGCTGCGGCGCCGCGGGTCCACGCGAACAGCCGAAGCCGCTTTTCGAGCCGATCGAGATACTGAGCCAGACCTGTTATCGGATTCATGCTGCTTCCTTACCGGCGGCTTCTATGTGCCGGTTGCCAACTATCGTTTCCGCAATTGCCATGAGCGCCAGAAGCGCCACGACCCACCACCAGAGCTCCGAGGGCTCCTCATTCTTATTGCCGGCGGACGCGGCCGCAGTTCCGGAGAACGTTCCTACACCCGTATTTTTCCACAAATTCAGCGTGTCGGGTGTCAGCTGGGTAAAATCGGACTCGCGCCGGTCGGGATTGACGGCCGCCATCTCTTCGCGGCCGTTGGCGCGGCGGATATCGTAATAGCCCTGGGTCGGGAACTGGAACGTGGTGGCTTTGGCCGATTCCGAGAGTGACATCGCGCGTTTGCCATCGGGACCAATGATTTCGACGGGCACGTTCTTTTCCTTCACCGTTCTGAGATCGACGTACGAACCAACCCGATAGTTAGCCCGGGCGGAGCCGATGCCGCCCATTTCGTGCGTGGTCTGTTCGATGAAGGGCAGCCAGACGGGCTGGAGCGGGAGATTGCTGGCGACGTTATCGAGCGCGGAGGTAAAGACGATGACGTGGCCTTCGCCGACTTTTCGATCGACGAGAAGCGGAGAACCGTCGGAAAGGCGGGCGGCGATGCGGGTGTCGGGATCCTGCGCGAGAGTGAGCTTCGCCATCTGGACGAATTCGACGCCACCCCAGTTTTCGCCCGCGCCGAAGGAGGGGTAAGAGTTATCGATCTGGGCGACGGTGAGGGGACGGTCGTGTTCGACGTTGAGGGTGCGGATCTGGAGAAGCTGAATGCCGGCGGCAGGCAGCTTCGCGCCCGCGACGGAATTCTTGCCGAGGGTGATCATGACGGAGCCGCCGTTCTGGACGTAGCGGGTGATTTCGTCATTGAGGCGCTGCGGCAGCGGGCCGGTATCGGAGAGGATGACCCAGGCGTATTTCGAAAGCTGCGCGGCGGCCGCCTGTTCGACGGTATCGACGTCGACGGTGAAGGCGGCTTCGGTGGCGGCTTCAAGGGCGGTGCGGATGTAGATGGGGCTGTTGACGTCGTTCGCGGTGTGGACGAGGAGCGCGGGTTTGGGATCGCTGCGCTCGACGGCGAAGAGCCACTTGTCGTCATCGGGGAAAGCGTCGGCGGAGTCGATGCGGATTTCGCATTTGGTGATGCCGTAGGGCGCGTCGAGCGTGAGGAATTCGGCGGTGGCGCGGCCGTTGGCCGGAACCTTTACCTGTTTGGTTTCGAGAGTCTTGCCATTGGCGACGAGCGTGACGGTGCGGGTGGCGTCCGGCGTGTTGAAGCCGGCGATGGTGGCCAGCGTTCGGACCTTCTTTGTGTCGAAGACGCGGCGGGGGGCGTCGACCGATTCGACGGTGAAGTTCGGGATGAACTTATCGGCGTAGGAGTGGAGATTGAGTTTGGTGCCAGGGTCGAGGCGGGCATCGGCGAAGCTGGCGGGCCAGGAGGATTTCTGATCGTCGGTGAAGACTTCGGCGGTGATATCAGACTTCACGGTTTCGGCGGTGGAACGGAGAACGCGGGAGAGTTCGCTGTAGGAGCTGGCGTCGTCGCCGGGTTCGATGGACTGGATGGCGGCGCGGAGGGCGCCTTTGTCGCCCGTCATGTCAGTGAGGAGCTTGGCGGCGCCGCCGAACGTGACGATCTGGCCGCGGTCTGTCGCACCGAGGGAGTTGACTGCGCTGAGGGCGTCGGATTTCGCGCGGGAGAAGCGATCGCCCTGGCGCATGCTGAATGAGTTATCGAGCGCGAAGATGACGTGTTTGCCGGAGGAGAGGCTGGTGGCGACGGACGAGCGCACGAAGGGGCGCGCGAAGGCGAGCACGAGCAGCAGGATGAACAGGCTGCGGAGAGCGAACAGCAGGAGGTATTTCAGGCGGCGGTGCTTGATGGAGCTTTGGGTGCGGCGCTCGAAAAACATGAGCGAGCTGAAGGGCATCGGCGTCTGTTTGTACTGCCGGAGCAGGTGGATATAGAGCGGAAGGCCGAGGGCAGCGAGTCCGCCAAGGAACCAGGGAGAGAGAAAACCCACTTACATCCTCCTCTGGCGGATTGCCAGATAGTTGCGCAATCCCTTATCGAGCGGCTTCGAGGTATCCATAAAAACGTATTCGAGACCTGATTTCGCGGCTTCGTCGCTGAGATCTTTGATGTGCTGGTCGATTTTCTGTTTGTATTCGTGCTTCGCGTAATCCGGCGTGACTTCGATGGCGGTGTTTTCTTCGACGTCGAAGAGAAGCACAGGGTCGCGGAAGCGCGGGGCGATTTCCTGGGGATCGAGCAGGTGGAAGAGCACGACTTCGTTGCCGTGATAGCGCAGGGGTTCGACGGTCTGGCAGATTTTTTTCGGATCGTCGTAGAAATCCGAGATCACAAGAACGATACCGCGGCGGTGCAGGTACTGCTGGAAGTGGAAGAACGGCTTGGCGAAATCGGTGCGCTTGCCGGCCTCGGCGTGCTCGATGGCGTGGAGGATGCGCATGAGCTGGCCCTGGCGAGTGGAGGGCGCCACGTAGTTGATCACGTCTTCATCGAAGACGATGAGGCCGGTGGCATCGCGCTGGGTTGAGGAGAGGTACGCGAGCGAAGCGGACATGAAGCGGCCGTAATCGAGCTTGGTGATTTTGCCCGAGGTGTAGCCCATAGAGGCGCTGGTATCGAGCAGGATCAGAAGCTGCGAATTGGTTTCGCCGCGGAAGCGCTTGAGGTAGACGCGGTCCATGCGGGCGAAGACGTTCCAGTCGACGTGGCGAAGATCGTCGCCTTCGACGTAGGGACGGTATTCGGCGAACTCCTGGCTGAAGCCGAAGCTGGGGGAGCGGTGCAGGCCGGCGACAAAGCCGTCCACCACCGTCTTCGCCACCAGATCGAGTGACGAAATGGAGGCAAGCACCGAGGGGTCGAGAAATCGCTGGAGCATGGAATGGTCCGCCGCTGTGAATGCGCTGAAAGCTTCTCCGGTTTATTCCCTTGGCGCGGGCGTCACCTGCAGGATGCCGCGCAGCACATCGTCGGTGGAAACTTTTTCGGACTCCGCGTGGAAGTTGAGCAGCACGCGGTGGCGCAGGATCGGCACGAACAGCTCGCGGACGTCTTCGAAGCTGACGTGGTAGCGGCCTTTCATGAGCGCGCGGGCTTTGGCTCCGAGCACGAGGTTCTGGGCGGCACGGACGCTGCCGCCGTAGTTGACATATTTCTTCACGATCTCCGGCGCGGAGGAGTCTTTGACACGCGTGGCGCGGACGAGCTCGATGGCGTGCTTCGCGACGGTCTCGGCAATCGGCGTCATGCGGACGAGCTGCTGGAAGTCCAGGATCTCCTGCTCGGACGTGATGGGATCCGCTTTGGCGATGTGGGTGGTGGTGGTGAGATCGACGACGGCGAGTTCCTCATCCGCGCTCAGGTAATCGAGAATGATGTTGAACAGAAAGCGATCGAGCTGGGCTTCGGGAAGCGGATAAGTACCTTCGAGCTCGATGGGGTTCTGGGTGGCGAGCACGAAGAAGGGCGAGGGCAGCTTATAGTAATTGCCGCGCACGGTGCAGGAGCGTTCCTGCATGGCTTCGAGCAGCGCGGACTGCGTCTTCGGCGGCGTGCGGTTGATTTCGTCAGCGAGGAGGACGTTGGCGAAGAGCGGACCGCGAACGAAAGTCCAGGCGCGGTGGCCGTGCTCGTCTTCTTCAATGATGTCGGTGCCCGTGATGTCAGTGGGCATGAGGTCGGGCGTGAATTGAATGCGTTTGAACGCGAGGCCCAGCACTTCCGCCATGGTGCGGACGAGCAGGGTTTTCGCGGT